>CAZONN010000023.1:1374-4166 GCA_964581235.1 uncultured Amphibacillus sp. | reverse complement strand
AGTTTCTCTGCCTCTGATAAGCGAGTAGATAAAACAGGATACTGGCTACGGTAGCGATTTGCATATTGAATAATTCGTTCAATTAGATAAGCTTGTTCAATCATTGTTTCCGTCTGTTCAATTAATGATTCAACAGATGATGTCGCTTCCTTTACACTATGATTAACTTGCCCCATATCTAACGGTTCTTCAGCAAACTTTTCTAATACGCGATTACATTTATCAGTTGCCTCTTCCATCTGATTCCAGATAAATGATGGAATTCCTGGTAGATTACTTTTTTCTAAATCACGATTAATTTCAAATAATTGACGTTGTAATGATTGTATATTTTCTTTTGCTTCAATCTCATCTTTTCTAATTGTACTAATTTTTTCTTTAAACTCAACATGTGCTTCTTTAAGTTTTTGTAAATCTTGATAATTAATTTCTAAATCATCTTTTAGTGACTTATATGTCTGTTGCTCTTCCTCAAGATCCAGCTTAATTTTTTTATGTTGACGCTCTAATTGATGAACCCATTTTTCTAGATTCTCATATAATTCTAAAACGCTACCTTCTAAATAGTACGTTTTCTGCAGATTCGCCACTTCTTCAACTGTTGCTTTAAATTCATCAACAACTTCTTTAATCAGTTTTTCGACAGTCTGCAAGTGTTTGTCTACATATGAGCGAGCTTTAGACTCTTCTTCTAAAATATTATAAATTTCTTGAATACGCTCTTCGATTGTCGCAACAAAGTCAAATACCGTTTGATCATCTTGTTTTTCAATCCTTGTCACATAAACTAATAATTGTTCTTCTAGTTCACGCAACTCTTTTTGGAAATTATGATGATCAATTTGATAGCCATCTGTTTTCATTTGTTCAATACCATTTTTCAACTGATGAATTTGTTCAGGTATTTCAATTTTACATTGACGATAAATCGCCGGAAATGTTCCAAGTCGATCTTCAAGATCAAGTAAAGCATGTTTAATATCATTTATTATTTGACGTGCTTCATAGTAATTCCCTTGCTCTGTTTCATAATAAAAATGTTCAAGTTTTGCTTGATATTCATTTATTTCTGCTTCAAATCTGGCCTCAGCTTCTCCATAGGCATAAAGATTTTGTAGTAAAACATTTCTTAATTCCTTTATATGTGGAATCACTTCTTCAGCTAATTTACGACTTTGTTTTTCAGAATCAAGTAAATCATCTAGCTCACGATACATATTTTCAATCAATTTTTCGGTATCGCTCAAAATTTGCTCTACTGTTTCTAGACTTTTATTTGCAGAGGATACTTTAAAACGATCAGCTGCCTCTTCTGCATCAAATAAATACTCCTCAATATCTGGTAAATCCCGTGTCAAAATTCGATCCCATGTTTCTTTCCATGATTCAAATTTTGTTTGTGTTTCTCCAGCTAAACGTAACGCTTTGACACGTTGCAGTTCAGCCGTTACATTTCGATTCATAATATCCATTTTCCAGACTTCTAATTTGTCGACCCGATCGTATATGAGTTTTCGAAAAATTAGTCCAATAATAATCAGTGCTATAATTATGAGAATAAACCCTATAATGTAGGGAACCATGGTAATCCTCCTCAGTGACATCAACATTCAATCTCGTTTATATGTAATATTAATTGTTAAATTAACTTGAATATGTCATAGTTATAATTATCATACCATGAACAACGGGTTTTTTGCTAAAAAAAATCAAAATAAATCGGTTTTTGTCAAAATTAGTTGGCTGAAATTAGATATGGGGGGCTTTTTATGTTCAATCAACCTGAGTATACCATCTCACTCGAAAAAAATTATCAATTATTAATCAAACAACTGGAAGCATTAATTGAAGATGAACCAGATCCAATTGCCAATTTATCGAATAGTGCTGCATTACTAAACCAATTTTTAGATCGGATTAATTGGGTCGGATTTTATTTACTAAAGAAAGATCAGCTTGTCTTAGGTCCGTTTCAAGGCCTTCCAGCATGCGTGAGAATTGATGTTGGCAAAGGGGTTTGTGGAACAGCTGTTGCAGAAAAGCAGACTCAGCTTGTCGCTGATGTCCACGAGTTCCCTGGACACATTGTCTGTGACACACGTAGTCAATCAGAAATTGTCATCCCACTTTTTAAAAACAAACAAGTGATTGGCGTTTTGGATGTTGATAGCCCTGAAAAAGATCGCTTTACACTAATTGACCAAAATTATCTTGAACAGTTTTGCGAAAAATTAATGACTTTTATTCCTGAATCAATTTAAGTCCACGAAAAACCAGACCTATTGGAATCCAATGATTTGAAACGGTCTGGTTTTTATCTATTGATCCGTAATCGTTTGATATTGATTCTTACCTAATCGTTTTGCTTTATAAAGTGCTTGATCGGCTTGATCCAGCAACTCATCTAAAGTCAACTTAGCATTATTGTTCCAACCAACTAAACCAATTGAGGCTGTTACTCCTGGTTTAGTTGAATGTTCAATTAATAAGAGTACCTTATGTGCAAGAATTTCCCCCAATTGTAAATCTGCTTCGGGCAGATAAACCGCTAACTCTTCTCCACCCCATCTTGCAGAAAATCCTTTACCATCAATTTCTCGACGGATTATATTTGATACTTGGATGAGAACGGTATCACCGACATCATGACCATAAGAATCATTTATGAGTTTGAAATCATCCAAATCAAGTAATAAGAAGACACCACAATTATCCTTATCTAAATGCTCTTGACATTTCCGATCTAAATATTCTCTAGAATATAATTTTGTCAAATAATCGGTAATAACAGA
>CAZONN010000023.1:0-1274 GCA_964581235.1 uncultured Amphibacillus sp. | reverse complement strand
GATGAGTGAAATTTCTGAGTGATGTTAAACATATTTTCATATTTATTCGCTTGAGCGATTGATTGTCTGGCTTTACGCAACTCAACAATAACCGTTGTCATATCTTCAACAGTTTGAATGATCTGATTTTTCTTACTACTCGATAATTCGTCTTTTTCCTTGGCGAAGAATAAGAAGTAACCAATAATACCTTCTTCATCATTTAAGCTTGCAATAGAAATACGCTCAAATACTTCATCGTTCATTAGTAATTGAGCCAACTTAGGAGATAATCGCTTATATTTGTTAACTTTGTTTACGATCGCACTGGGCAGATGCTCAGGTAATTGAGTTTCCTGTGCACTTTTCGATTGGACACGAGCATATTGATCAGCCCATGAATCAAACATATAAAGAGCCACACTATGCACATTTAATCGCAGTCTCATTTGATTAACGATTGAATACAGCCAGTCGCTGTTTTTATAATACTTTTTAGGGTCATGGATAAATAACTCATGGTCGTCAGTAAGAGCATATGATTTCATTAATCACTTCCACCCGCCTTATGTATAGAATCCTGATCGCTTCTCATTACAGTATACCTTAAACATTACAAATTGCCTACTGAAAAACAGTATTTTATCCTTACGACATTTTTTGAGCAAAATCGTCATAATCTAATTGATTAGCATCTTTGTTAAAATTTTAATCATTTTTGAGGAAGTTTTTGTCGTGACTTTATACCCTGATCTTTTTCGCAAAATAAACCTATACAAAAGAGTTGACTTCATGTTCCCAACAGCATATAATAGACTTTGTGTAAAAAAGGTAGCCTATGTGAACCGCCGATTGTTCATTTTATTCCTTGCAAAAAATCTACAAGTGATTACCGCATGATTATATCATTGGAGATTACAAGCTAGTAAGGTGTATCGAGTAACTCTATGCTGCTGGAGCGATGGTACATGAAAATAAAATGTCAAACGATAATGGAACACAATATCTTGATTATGCAAAACTTCAAATATAAAGGAGAGAATGCACTATGGCTCGCTATACAGGTCCTGTATGGAAAAAGTCTCGTCGTCTCGGAATCTCATTAACAGGTACAGGTAAGGAATTAGATAAGCGTCCTTACGCACCAGGACAACACGGTCCAAATCAACGTAAAAAGCTTACTGAATATGGTTTACAGCTTCAAGAAAAGCAAAAATTACGCTTCATGTATGGTTTGAATGAGCGTCAATTTAGAACGCTTTTCAATAAAGCAAGTAAAATTATCGTCTTCTTCT
>CAZONN010000022.1:11543-14274 GCA_964581235.1 uncultured Amphibacillus sp. | reverse complement strand
GATCATTGATCATCTTCAGGTATTTGTTTAATAATTTGTACTTTTTCTATTGTTCTACCATTAACGTTTAATATTTTAAAGGTTAAATCATCGATCTCGATGACATTATTTTCTTCAGGTATGTTATTAAGTGTCTTAAGTAAATAAGCGGCCAGAACATCATCTTCTTCAGGAATACGCGTCCCAAAAATTGAATTTAAGTGGTGTAGTGTGATTTTTCCGTCACAAATAATTTCTGTATCTGTTAATTTCTCAATTAGCAATCCACTTTCTAAATCGGTTTCATCTTCAATCTCGAGACCAATCATTGTTTCAATAATATCCTCGTGTGTGATAATTCCTTCTGTTCCACCATATTCATCTAAAACAATTGCCATGTGCTTTTTCTCTTTAGTCATTTGCCTGAAAACACGCTGAACTGAGTGGAATTCATAAGCAATCAGTGGCTCTGTGTCGATCACTTCTGCCAAAGGCTTTTCTGGGCTAACTGACCAGTGAATTAAGTCTTTTGCGTGAAGTACCCCAATGATATTATCAATACCTTCATCATAAACTGGGTATCTAGAGAACGGATTTTGTAGGATAACCTCTTTCACACCTCTATAATCTGAGGTGTTAGGGATAGCGACAATTTCAATTCGTGGCGTTTTTAAAACATCCTTAATGTTTAAATTATGAAAGTCCAACACACCTTTAATTCGGTTTGATTCGTCTCGTTCAAGCATTCCTTCTGAATCTGCAATATCAATAATTGCACGCAATTCTTCTTTTGAAACTGAGACACTCTCAGGCGCATTTTTCGACAACACTCTTGTAATTGAATCAGTTAAATTATTAATAACAAACGTGATCGGCTTTAAAATAAATATTACAGCATTGATAATCGGATAAACTAGATATGCGATTTGTTCAGGAAATGCGGCTGCGATAGACTTCGGAATAATCTCAGCAATAATGATAATGACAATTGTCAGAATTGCCGTTGCGATTCCAATACTATATCCATAATCAATAGCGATTTTTGTCACTAAAGCAGGAAGGATAATATTGGCGATGTTATTTCCAATTAGAATCCCAGTAATAAACTCATTAGGACGAGAGACTAAATTTAATAACTTTGCCGATTTTTTATCACCATTTTTTACTTTGGTTTGTAACTTGATTCGGCTTGTTGACGTAAGAGCTGTTTCACTTCCAGAAAAGAAAAGAGAAGTGAATAATAAAAAGATGATCGCAATGATCACGAAGACTTCCTCCTTATTGTTGCCAATAAAATATAGTTAATTAATATTATTATACACTAACAAATTAGAATAGGGAACTATTATAACTTATTTTAAAGTTAATTTATAAATCAATTAAGAGTAGATATAGATAACAAAAAACATCCCAGTTATGAACTTTTTACTGGAATGTTTTCGTGCGGTTTGTGGATCATTAAATAATCAATATATGCGTCCCAATTATCGTCACCGGCTGTAACGATTAGCTCAACTAAAACCTACTTTCCGAATTAAAAAATATGTGATAAGCACTTGCAAATTAAAGAAGAAACTTTAAAAAGTGAAGTAATGGTAATGTGGAGGCGGCCTAAAAGTATCAGTTCCTATATTTTCACTATAATTAATTTGACTAATGAAAAGACTTGAATTGTCGCAACAATTGTGTAAAGATAGGTGACAAGACAGATGAATAGGTAAGGGATGTGGACTATTTTTATGAATCAACTAAAACTAAAAAAAATGTTGGGGGATTTTCTCATTGAAGATTTGGGAGAAGGTGATCAAACAACGGATTTAATTTTTTCTAAACAAAATCACGGACAATTAATGTTTGTAGCAAAAGAAGCGGGTATTTTTTGTGGGATTGATATTATCCAAGTTGGCTTCTCATTACTTAATGAATCGATTGATATTGAGTTGCATGTATCAGATGGTCAAAAGATAAATCGAGGCGATAAGCTTGCAGTTATGACAGGGGCTGTAGCTGATCTATTAAAAGGGGAAAGGGTTATCTTAAATTTGATCCAACGTATGAGTGGAATAGCAACACTGACTAATCAAGCAGTCAAGGTGCTGAATTCACCACATACTAAAATTTGTGACACGAGAAAAACAACACCGGGATTAAGGATGTTAGAAAAGTATGCGGTTCGCTGTGGTGGAGGCTATAATCACCGATTTGGTTTATATGATGGTGTGATGATTAAAGATAACCATATTGAATTTGTAGGTTCAATTAAGCAGGCGGTTGATCGTGTTCGAAATCAGGTTGGTCACATGATTAAGATTGAAGTCGAAACAGAAACGAAAGAACAGGTTATTGACGCAGTAGCAGCAAAAGCAGACATCATTATGTTTGATAATTGCACACCTAGTAAGATTAAGGAATTAATCGAACTTGTCCCTTCAACAATTGTGACTGAGGCATCAGGAGGGATCAAACTAAACGACTTATCAGATTATCATGACACAGGTGTTGATTATATCTCTCTAGGTTTTCTAACACATTCATATCAAGCGCTAGACATTAGTGCAAATATTTTAATTTAAAAATAAGGGGGAAGGTTTGACGTGATTGTAACAGATAAAAAAAGTTTAATTATCGAAGAAATTAATGAGTTAAAAGAAAAAAGAAACGCAATCCTTTTGGCACATAATTATCAGATTCCTGAAATTCAAGATATTGCTGATGTGTTAGGAGACTCTTTAGCGCTTGCGCGAGCTGCACT
>CAZONN010000022.1:10095-11443 GCA_964581235.1 uncultured Amphibacillus sp. | reverse complement strand
GAGATCTTATTTTTACCGGATATGTTTTTAGGTCAGTTTGTCAAAAAAGAAACAGGTCGAGAGAATATTCATATTTGGCTTGGTGAATGTCATGTTCACGCAGGAATTCGACCAAATCAGGTCGATGGAACACTTGCTAAGCATCCTGAAGCGGACCTACTGATTCATCCTGAGTGTGGATGTTCAACGTCAAGTATGTACTTGAAATCTGAAGGGATATTACCCCAAGACAAGACACACATTCTATCGACGGGTCAAATGCTAGATTACTCAAAAAGATCGGTTGCCGATCAGTTTATTGTTGCAACAGAGGTAGGTATCATTCATCAAATGGAAAAGCAAAATCCTAACAAACAATTTATCGCGGCTAATCCAGAGGCTGTTTGTCCATTTATGAAAATGATTACCCTTGAGAAGGTCTTAACGGCATTAAAAGAAGATAAACATGTGATTACCGTACCAGATCAAATAGCTAAAAAGGCAAAACGTGCGATTGATCGAATGGTTTCGATTGGATAATTAGTGAAAACACCACTTTATTAGAGATAACTGAAGTGGTGTTTTTTTACTATTTTTAATAAAATCTTCCCATTAATTGAATTTTCAATTATAATAAAAGTAATGAGAAGAGTTTGGAGTTGATTAAATGTTTAAAATTAGATTAAAAGCAACTTTAGCTGCAACACTTGCTTTAATTGGATTCTTTTTATTCAATTTCGATGTAGAAGCGAATTCGATGTCTATCTTAGATTATACGATTGAACTGCAGCCTGATGGATCGGGCATTGTGACTGAATATCGACAAATGCATTTATCAGAAGGAACTGAAGTGTACCTTGTCTTTAGTGATCTCGAAGGTTCTGAATTGACGGATATTCATGTAAGTGACTTTGGCGAGTCATTTACTTACCAAGAAAATTGGGATATTAATGACAGCCGAGAAGCAAAGGCCGGGAAATATGGTTTAATTTCGACAGAAGATGGGTATGAATTAAGTTGGGGGATCGGTGAATATGGTGATCATGAATTTACTGTTAATTATACGATTAGTGGCATGGTTCGCCAACTAGAAGATGGTCAAAGTTTGCTCTGGCGTTTATACAGTGGTCGAAATAATGTTACTCCAGAAGAAGTATCGATCACGATAAGTGGGATGACACGATTTAGTCAAGAACAAACAAATATTTGGAGCTTTGGTCACGATGGGGATGTCTATTTAGAGGATGGACGCTTAATTGGTTGGTCTAATCAAGCATTAACCGAGCGCGATCATATTACGATTATGATGCAGTTTTTAGATGAACCTTTTCAGCCAATATTAACATGGGATCGTACGATAGCAGAACAA
>CAZONN010000022.1:4093-9995 GCA_964581235.1 uncultured Amphibacillus sp. | reverse complement strand
CGTAATAAAGCAATTCAAGCGGCAGAGCCATTAGTGACTGGTCGCCAAAGAGAGTTGATCAACAAAGGAAAGTTTTATCGTCAAATTCCTTATCCGCAAGGTGAGATAACAGATGTTGCGTATTTTCTCCAAGAACAAGGTAAAGGTGAGGCGGAAGCATACTTTAATGCGTTCTTATTAAAGTGGTTACGGGATGGACAGATCAAACAAATAAAAGATCCTAACAGCCAAAAAGAAATCCTAAAACTAAATAGAGACATGTCGACAACTGACTCAACGCTAGAGTCTCAATTTTATCAAATACTCGTATCAGCTGCTGACCGTCATGGCGAAGTCGATGCTGAGCAGATAGCTAGTTGGGCAGAAGATAATTATGATCAAATCACTGAAATAGAAGCAAGTTTACCATATGATTCAAAACAGTTCTTACTTAAAGAAAATTATTTAGTTGAAGAAGAGGTCTACTTTTTAGCTAATTTTAGAGCAAAAGCGATTAAAGCATCCTTCAAAGGAGAAGAGTTATATAATCAACTCGTTCAATTTGAAAACTATTTAAATGAGTTACTTTCTTTAAGCGAAAAAGAGCTCAAAAAACATCATCTATCTGAAGAGTTAATTATTTGGGCGAGTTTGTATAACTTAGTTGAGCCGATTATTGAGCAGTTCCAGATAATTGACGAAGACTATTTTGTTCATCATCAATTTGGTTTTAGCAACATTTATTTTTTAAGTCTATATTCAAGTGGTTTTTCTACAGGTTATGATCGCGCGATAACAAGTCAACAACGCTCATCTGGAGGAGGCGGATCATCGAGTTTTGGTGGTGGAGGAGGCTCTTTTGGTGGCGGTGGCGGTGGTGTTCGCTAGGAATTGGCCGTGTGTCTTTTATAGCTAACGGGTCCATTGTGACAAAATACATAGATTTATTTTCTGCCATAGGGAATAATAAAAATGTAGATGTGACAAGAAATTGACCGATTTGTTATATTACTGGAATGATTGGCGTTAAAATGTTACGATAAAGACATAATTATCACTTTAATCTAAGATTTCAGATGTAGTTATTCCATCTAAGAAAGAAGGAGAAACGAAGATGAAAATAGGAATACCAAAGGAAGTTAAAGCAAACGAAAGTCGTGTGGCAATTACTGATACTGGTGCAGAGTTATTAGTGCAACAGGGTCATGATGTCTATATAGAAGCCGGTGCAGGAATCGAAGCAGACATTACAGACGAACAGTATAGGAAAGCTGGAGCGACTATTTTAGAGACGGCAGAAGATGTTTGGGCTGCAGATTTGATTATGAAAGTTAAAGAACCGCAAGAAAGTGAGTTCAAATACTTTAGAGAAGGCTTAATCATTTTCGCATATTTTCATTTGGCGAATGAGCCGGCATTGGCTGAGGCGATGGTGAAATCAGGAGTAACATCTGTTGCCTATGAAACAATGGTTGGGCCAAATGACGATTTACCACTATTGATGCCGATGAGTGCAATTGCGGGGCGAATTTCTGTTCAAATTGCATCATTCTATTTACAAAGTCCTCAAGGTGGAAAAGGTAAGTTAATTGGAGGCGTTCCGGGCGTTAAAAATGGAAAAGTCGTTATTATTGGTGGCGGAATTTCTGGTCAAAATGCCTTGCAGATCGCACTAGGATTAGGTGCGCACGTCACAATTTTAGATGTAAAACCAGAAGTATTACAGAAAATTGAAGATGTCCATGGAAGTAGTATCGTTACTTTGATGTCAAATGAAGTAAATATTGCAAACTCAATAAAAAATGCAGATATTGTTGTCGGTGCTGTCTTGATTCCAGGATCAAAAGCGCCAACACTTGTCACAGAAGAAATGGTTAAAACGATGGAGCCAGGATCGGTCATTGTTGATATTGCTGTTGACCAAGGTGGTATTTTTGAAACAGAAGATCGAACAACGACACATGAAGATCCAACTTATACTAGACATGGTGTGATTCATTATGCTGTTCCAAACATGCCGGGTGCTGTACCAAAAACATCGACAATAGCATTGACGAACGTTACTGTACCACATGCAATTGAAATTGCTAACAGTGGAGTGATCAACGCTGCAGAAAAAAGTAATATGATTTATACGGGTGTGAACACTTATGGTGGTTATGTCACTAATAAAGGTGTTGCGGAAGCGCTCGATATGGAATATAGAGATTTTGCCAAGCTTGTTTCCAAGTAAACTTGGACAAGTCAAAAAATAAACCACATGAATGAGATCTGCTAATGAGTTAGCGAGATCCATTCATGTGGTTTTTTAATCTTCTTCTTCGACTTTGTGACCAAAGACTTCTGGGATCATGGTGAAGCCATCAATAATTGTTTCTTCTTCAACTTCGATCATCAAGTAACGTTTGCCACTAAAGTGAATTTGTCTGACGTGGTGTAAATCCTCTGGGCTGACAGCAATGTTGGCCACTTTTGTGTTAATTTTAATTGATTTCGTATGGTATCGCGGTACAATATTTTTAGCTTTTAATTCGTATTGTGTATCATCAATGACGTTGCTAAAAGCCATTTCAAGTTTTTCTGAATCGACATCTTCAATTCCACTATGCTTTAAAACATTTTCAATATCTTTATAGTCTAGTGTCGCTGAATCTTCTTCATCCTCTTCTACAACTCGGTTAACTTCTTGATAGATATTGGCCAGTGTTCCTGTATTAAGCTCATGACCGATCGCATCACGGACAACCTCTTCAAAAATAATTTTATCCTCTTTAGCAGTAACTGATTCCTCTGCATTGAGAACATCGTCAATGAACGCTTCATCTGGTTCGTTTGCTTTAGGTGCTGAATAAAGAATTCGGTTCACATCGGCAGCATGATCAGTAAAGCACGGGAATAAGAAGCCACCAATTGGCTTTTGAAGATTAATGATTGGATCAACGATTAAGTTATATTTAAATTGCTTCTCGATGTAATCAAAGTGCAATTCTTTTTTTGATTCTTGAGTTTGGTTCATGCTTGATAAAATAAATGTGTGTGAATGGAGTTTGTTGTAACGACTCTCTTCATCTTCAGTGCTGTCGCGCTTAACAGGCTTAAAGTACTCACCTTTAATAAAGGTAACGACTATATCCATTTCATACTGTTTCGTTAGGAGCATTTTTTCAACAATCCGAATCATTTCTGCTCGCCACTGATCTTTATCGTCTGTGACCAGCGCCTCGTGTAAAATGAGCTGACTCGAATCCTCAATATCTGACTGGAATTTAAGCTCAAATAATTTTTCGTCAACTGTTCCTGTTAAAACTTTTCTGAAGTTGGTTAAGAAAAGCTCTTGTTCATCTGTGCCAAGTAAGTCGAAAGGTTGGCTTTGTTGATGATAAATCTCACTCGATTCTTTCATAATGTAAACATTAAAGATTTCATGAATCGTTAATAATTCATTATTCTTTTTAAACTGTCTGCGTAGTTCTGCAATTTCTTTTTTGTTCATTTCATTCTCCCCCTACCTGATATGATGTTATCATATTTCGCTTCGATTAAGGCAAGGAAATTTTTAATAAAAAATAAAAACATGAGCATCTTCAGCGGATGCTCATGTTTTGGTTTAGTTTCGTAGCAGGTAATCAAATGCTCCTAGGGCGGCAGTAGCGCCTGCACCCATCGAAACGATAATTTGTTTATATGGTGTGTCTGTACAGTCACCGGCTGCGAAAATGCCTGGGATATTTGTTTGACCGCTCTTGTCGATCACGATTTCACCCATTTTATTTTTCTCAACTGTGTCCCCTAGCCATTCAGTGCTAGGTGCAAGACCAATTTGAATGAATGCACCTTGTAATTCAACATGCTTCTCTTCATTTGTCTCACGGTCAATATAAGAAATACCGTTAACTGTTTCGTCACCAGTTATTTCAGTTGTCTGTGCATTTAAAATGACATCGACATTTGGTAAACTACGTAAACGTTCTTGAAGAACTGCATCAGCTTTAAGTTCTGACATAAATTCAAAGACCGTTACGTGATCAACAATTCCGGCTAAGTCTAGTGCAGACTCAATTCCAGAATTTCCGCCGCCAACAACAGCGACATGTTTACCTTCAAATAATGGTGCATCACAGTGTGTACAGAATGCGACACCTTTATTTTTGTATTCTTGTTCACCTGGTACGCCAATGTTTCTCCAGCGTGCACCAGTTGCAAGAATAATCGTTTTACTTTGTAAGACAGCTCCATTGTCAAGTTCAATATTGAAAAGATCTTTCTTTTCAATATGTTTTGCGCGAAGGCCTTTCATAACATCAATGTCATATTCATTAACGTGCTCTTCAATTTCAGCCATTAATTTAGGTCCTTCGGTATACTTCGTACCAATGAAGTTTTCGATTCCTAATGTATCCATGACTTGACCACCAAAGACGTCAGCCACAATACCTGTTCGAATTCCTTTACGTGCCGCATAAATTGCTGCACTCGCTCCACCAGGTCCTCCACCAATAACGAGGACGTCAAATGGGTCTTTTTCATTTAGTTCAGCAGGATCGATTCCACTGCCTAACTTATTAAGAATATCTTCAATTGTCATCCGGCCACTAGCGAGAAATTCCCCGTTCATATAAACAGAAGGAACAGCTAATATATTTTCACGATCGACTTCTTCTTTGAAAGCAGAACCTTCAACCATCGTGTGTGAAATATTTGGATTGAGGACACTCATTAAGTTCAATGCTTGCACAACATCCGGACAGTTTTGACAAGTTAAACTGACGTATGTAACAAAATTGTACACACCATCAATTTTTTTAATTTGTTCGATGACACTATCTTCAAGTTTAGGCGCACGACCACTAACTTGTAGAAGCGCTAAAACTAAAGATGTAAATTCATGGCCAAGTGGTATACCGGCAAAAACAACACCACTATCTGGTTCACCTTTACGATTGATGCTAAAACTTGGTGTCCGTTCTAAAGTAGCTTCTTCAACAGTAATCATTGAAGACATGTCAGCTATTTCATTAACGAGTTCGAGCGTTTCTTTAGAGACTTTATCGTCACCGGCACTGACTTTGATCACGAGATCGTTTTCTAGAAGATCTAGATACTGCTCAAGTTGTTGTTTTATATCTTTATCTAACATAGTTATCAGACTCCTTAAATTTTACCAACAATATCTAAACTAGGCTTAAGTGTTTCTCCGCCTTCTTCCCATTTAGCTGGGCAAACTTCACCTGGATTGTCACGCACATATTGTGCTGCTTTAATTTTATTAATTAAGATACTTGCGTCACGGCCAATTCCGTCTGCGCTAATTTCAACTGATTGAATAACGCCGTCTGGATCAATGATAAATGTACCGCGATTAGCTAAACCTGACTCTTCGTCAAGAACGTCAAATTGACGTGTAATTGTTTGTGATGGATCACCAATCATAATATATTCAATCGAGCCTACTGCTTGAGAATGCTCATGCCATGCTTTATGGACAAAGTGTGTGTCTGTAGATACTGAGTAAACTTCAACACCTAATTTTTTAAGTTCATCATATTCCTTTTGTACGTCCTCTAATTCAGTTGGGCAAACAAATGAGAAGTCTGCTGGGTAAAATACAACAATACTCCATTTTCCTTTTAAATCTGCTTCCGTAACCTCAAAGAAATCCTTTCCGTTTTGGAAAGCCTGTGCTGCAAATGGTTGTACTTCTTTTCCAATAAGTGACATAATATTCTTCCTCCTTAGTATTGTGAATTATTAAGTTGATTAAACTTCTTAATAGAGAGTGCTAATCGATAATAATTCTAATTCGATATACATTATTATATAGTATCTGTTTCATAAGTCAAGTAGAAAGATTCTGTATTAAAGTGACTTTACAAACCTATGCTAGTATTGTTTCTAGATGCTGTGTTTCTATACTCCTTATCTC
>CAZONN010000022.1:0-3993 GCA_964581235.1 uncultured Amphibacillus sp. | reverse complement strand
AAAAATCCCTAAGCAGATTAAAACGCTTAGGGATTTTGCTTGTAGTTATAACAAATTAATCCTTAGAGAATACGGATAAGAACCAATCCCAGATTGATTTAAAGAAGTCGCCAACAGCTTGAATCAATCCTTGTCCTTCTTCACTATCTGCAAAATCACTAATCCAGTTTCGAGTGGCATCAATCGTGTCTGTTACTTTGCTCCAGTCGATATTAAGATTGCGTAGTTTATCAAATAGTTCAACTAAACGATCAAGTTGGGCATCAGATAAATTGATCCCTAATTCGTCAGCTAACCGTTTGATTAGGTCACGTAATTCTTCAGTGGTTTCTGGACGTTGTTTATCAATCTCTTCTTTGATTCGATTCATAAAGTCAGTTGCTTGTTCATCATCAATGTCTTCATCTTCAGCAAGTTCGGCTGTAACAACCATTTCCTCGTTTGCAGCTTGCTTTAATTCTTCATCAATCTCTTCACCAGTTACCGCTTCATACGCCTTCATAATACCTGTTAAAGCTCCAGTTCCTGAAACTTCAAATGGGGCTGTGACATAAATCTCAGCACCAGTGATACCAGCAGTAGCCAGCGCATTTGAATACATTGAACCAGTAATGTAGTTAATTTTATTCGTTGTAACAGCAATTCCAGTATTATCGTCGCGCAGATCAACCCGTGCAGAGGATAATGCATTTGAGCCGATTTGTGCTGCAGGAATATAGTCACCTAAATAATTGTGCTCTTCTTCATTGGTAACGTAAATGATTGTGACGTCACCTTCGTTCTCAATATCCATTTCTTTCAATATTGCTTCACGTTGGGCATCAGATAAATCTTCACCAAGTGTCACAATCAACTCACCAGCAATTGCATCGGCAAGTGTAGCTGGGACTGTTGCATGGATGAAGAATGTTAATGCAAGTAAGATAATACTACTTTTGAAAATGATCTTTTTCATGAGAAGTTCTCCTTTTCACTTTATTAAAAAGCTTATGTTTATTCTACAACATTTAACAAAGCTTGTCTTGTTAAAAATATCGCTAAGGAAATACACAATTATTCAAAATGAGCATATAATCCGAACTATAGTGAAAAAACTGACCAATTTTGTAGAAAAAACGAGTTAGCCAGCGATCGCCTTACTCGTTCGTGTTAATTTTATCTGTCACTGGTTTTGGTTGGTCTTTTGCTTTCATATTAGGAGTATGGATTGTACTAATCCCATTAAACACACCACCATCCTCAATGATCAAGCCTTGAGAATGGATATCCCCAGCAATTTTACCTTTAGCGTGAATCTGAACTTTTTCAGTTGCTTTAATTTCTCCCTTAGCTTCACCAGCTACGATAACATTTTTTGCTTTGATTGTGGGCTCAGTGTAGCCACTGTTGCCAATATAGACATTACCCTCACATTCAATCTCACCATATACTTTACCATCGATACGCAGACTCGTTGATAATTTAATATTACCTTCTATAATCGTTTCTTTTCCTATAATTGTTTCAATTACTTTTTGTTTTCTTATTTTGTTAAACAAAGTGAAAACCCTCTCTTAGTTTATTTCAGTATCAAAAAAGTTTAAGTAAAGCTCCGGATCAACAGGTGTTCCCGACTTAATGACTTCATAATGTAAATGTGGCCCTGTACTTCTTCCGGTTGAACCTAGTTCACCGATCACTTCACCTTTTAAAACAAAATCACCTTGTTCAACATGAATTTTTGATAAGTGTGCGTAAAGGGTCTCGTATTTATCGCTATGATTGATAATGATTGTGTTACCGTAACCGCCATTATATTCAGCCAATTCTACTGTACCATCTGCAGCGGCATAAATAGGTGTTCCAACTTTGCCTCGGACATCGATTCCAGAGTGAATAGCCCGAGAGCGATTAAATGGATCACTTCTCGGTCCGAAATATGAGGTGATTTTATTCGGTTCCGTCGGCCAGTGTGTCGGTATAGAAAGTAAATTCTCTTCTAATTGATCCATACTTGCAATTGTTTGATGGTATCGATCAACCCAATTAGATGTTAATAATAAATCGTCTGCAGGTACAGTTTCAAGACTAATGAGATTGTTGCTTTCAAATGGGATTTCAATTCCTCCCAATGCTTCTTCGGGTAAATCATTCATGTGTTGGTGTATCAGCTGTTCAACTTCGTTTAATTCAAAATAGCGATCAATTACTTGTTCACGTTCATCAATCAGTTGGTCAATTTTCATTGATAATTGATATTTAGTACTATTTGACGCGAAAAGTTCCTCATTTAAAGTTGTGTTAGCCAATAATAGTTGTTCGTTAACTGAGATGTAATGAAATAAAAGACCGATTGGTATTAAAATTAGTATAAGGGCAAACGTAATTAACGAACGCGGAATAGTAAAGCGTTTAACTGGTTTTTTAATATTATTTGAAACGATCGTGAACGTTAATTTGCGTAGTTTAAATTTTCGATGTTTCAGTTTCAGTTTCAGTCTCTCCTCTCAGGGAAAATACCCCAAATAATTTCCTGATGGTATGTTTAGTCCTCTTTTACCATAAGTAAATACCTATTAACTTTCAATAGTTTAAGAGAATTTGTAATCAACTTGAAACATAACTGGACATAAACAGTCCATAGTATCTAATATTTTTACGATAAAAATCAATTGGCAATTGCGGTTAATTACTGTTTATGATTAATAATGCGTCTTTCTGGTGGGTTTAGCTGATCAGACCTGTATACTAAAACAGAGTTCAAGGGTTGATCAAGAACCGATCAAGGCTTTAAAAAATAGAATGAAAATTTTAGCGAAAAATTGATCGTGGTCAATTCTTATTTTCAAATAATCGGCTATAATTAAGTTAATCATTTCTGTATCACTATAGTTTGCGTAATTAAATTCAGTGAGGGAGCGATTGTGATGGAAAAAATAATTTTTCAGTTAGAGCAATTAACGTGTCCGAGTTGTATTAAAAAAATAGAGACAGGGTTAAGTGAAACGCCAGGAGTTGAAGAAGCTTATGTTTTCTTTAAGTCGTGTAAAGCGAAAGTCGAGTATGACTCAAATCATACGACACCTGAAAACTTGAAGTCAGTTATTGAAGATTTGGGATTCTCGGTCATCTCATAAATAGCTATGAGCGGATTCATTTTAGTCTTGGCCTAAATGCTATATTATAAGAAGTAACAGGACATTTAAAAGTCGATTAAGGAGTGATGGTATGTCATCACATACTCAAGATGGAAGTGGTCATTCAATACAGGGGTGCGTTCGATTAGTACCAATTTTTAATCATCTTCAAAATGAACAGATGTCAGAAGTAATGAAAACTGTTCATTCAACTCAGTATAAAAATGGCGATCACTTATTTCATGCAGGTGATGAGTCTGATGCGCTATATGTTGTTCACACTGGAAAAGTCAGAGTCTACCGATTATCCGAAGCCGGTAAAGAGCAATTAGTTCGCTTATTATTGCCGGGTGATTTTACTGGTGAATTGGCCTTGTTTCGTGAAAGTGAACATGAGTCTTATGCTGAAGTTATCGAAGATGCTCAAGTTTGTCGGATTTCGCGACAGGATCTGCAAAACTTACTGGAACGCTATCCTTCGATTGCATTACACGTTTTAAATGAATTAGCTTCTCGATTAGAACAGGCGGAGCAACAAACAGCACGTGTGGCAACAGAGAAAGTCCCAGTCAGACTTGCTCATTTTTTTGCCGAGCTTATGCCTCCATTTAAAAACGATGCAGAAGTATCATTACCAATGTCGAGAAAGGATTTAGCTGCACATCTCGGTACGACACCTGAAACGGTGAGCCGAACCCTGAAAAACTTTGAAAAAGAAGGTTATTTAACACAAGAGGGCCATAAGAAAATAATTATCCATGATATAGATCTCATGTTACTTGAGGTTTAGACATTTTTGCTGAAAAAAAAGAATTCAATTCATTTTGTTGATTTTGCGAGGCGACATCATTAAAGGGAATCAACAAGTGTGTGATCA
>CAZONN010000021.1:4886-15473 GCA_964581235.1 uncultured Amphibacillus sp. | reverse complement strand
TTACGTCTATGTGACGAATATTCTATTTTGTAACCTTTACTTAATATGAGTGAAATAAGTAAGAATTACAGAGCTTAACCCTTGATAAAACAAGGGTTTTCTTTGTAACAATTTAAAAAATGACGGTTTGACATCCTTTTTGAATGTTTATATAATACTGGCGCACAACAAAAAGGAGGCATAATAGCATGAACTTAGGATCTAGGCTATTGCCAGTATTGAAAAACAAAGTATTTATTTCATTTATCAGCACGTTAGCTATTTTTTTAGTTAGTTATATTACCTATTTAGAAGTAACGAAAGCTGAAATTGAATTTACTCATAATGATGAAACGGAAACATTTATTACTCGCGAGGATACTGTTGGTGAGTTTTTGACAGAGATAGGGATTGAAGTAAGTCAACATGATAAATTATCACATCAACTTGACGTTGAAATAGAGTCTGGCATGAATTTAAATTATAAAGAAGCAAAAGAAGTTGTCTTAACAATTGATGAAGTAAGAGAAGTACACTTCACAACTGAAGATACAGTTAAGGACTTTTTCTCAGAAATCGATTTAACAGTTGCAGAGCACGATGATTTGAACCTGACACTTGGTCAAGCGATTAGCGAAAATCTTAATATTGTATTAGATCGGGCTATAGAAGTGACAATTAATGATGCAACAAATGAAGAGTCGTTTTGGACGACAGAAAAAACAGTTGCTGATTTATTAGCAGCCAAATCAATCGAGTTAACTGAACTTGATCGTCTAGAGCCAAAAGAAGATGTGGCGTTAGAAGCAGATATGGTTGTTAGTATTACAAGAGTTGAAGAAGTAACAGATGTGATTGAGGAAAAACTTGATTTTTCAACGGTTCGTAGAAATGATGCTTCGATTGAAAAAGGAAAAGAGTCAGTTGTTGCAGCAGGTACAGCAGGATTAGTTGAAAAAAAATATAAAGTAACGATTGAAAACGGTGAAGAAGTTTCTCGAGAGTTGATTAGTGAAGAAGTAAAAAAAGAAAGTGAGCAACGTATTGTCGCAGTTGGTACAAAAGAGATTCCGAAAGTCGTTTCTCGTGGTGGCAGCTCAAAGTCTACAAGTTCAAGTGATGGAAAGACATTTACGATGGCGTCGACAGCGTATACAGCTGGATGTTCAGGTTGTAGTGGTGTGACGGCTACTGGGATTAATTTAAACGATAACCCTAATATAAAGGTTATTGCGGTTGATCCAAGCGTTATTCCATTAGGAACGCGTGTCCATGTCGAGGGTTACGGTGATGCAGTAGCAGGTGACACAGGTGGTTCAATTAAGGGAAATAAAATTGATATCCACGTACCATCGAAATCAGACGCCCTTAATTGGGGCAGACGGACTGTAAAAGTAACCATTTTAGATTAAATAGAGGAACCCTTGTTAATGATTATATTAACAAGGGTTTTGTTATTGTGATCGATACTTGCGTTTAGTAAAAATAGCAGTTTATAATACAGTAGAAGTTTATTTAATGTCAGGGGTTTTAATGATGCGGATAAAAGAGATTGTCGTCGTTGAAGGAAAAGATGATACGGCTAAACTAAAACAGTTTTTTGATATCGATACAATTGAGACGAATGGGTCTGCGATTGATCGAAAGGTGCTTGATCAAATCCAGCATGCGAAGGATAAGCGTGGTGTGATTATTTTTACTGATCCGGATTATCCTGGTCAGAGAATTCGTCATATTATTGATCAGGCGATTCCAGGATGTAAACATGCGTTTTTAACAAAAGATGAAGCGAGAGCAAAACATAATAAAGGCATTGGGATTGAACATGCGAATAAAGCGACAATTGAAGAGGCGTTGTCGAAGGTTTATCAACTTGTAGTGACAGAGAAAAATTTAATTAATCGAGATGATTTAATTGATTTTGGCTTGATTGGTGGCACGAAGGCAAAGTTGAGACGTGAAAAGCTAACAGAACGTTTACGGATTGGCTACGCTAACGGTAAGCAGTTGTTGAAACGCCTGCAAATGTTCCAGATTACCCCCGAGCAATTGAAGTTAGAGATGGAAATTATTTTTCAGGAGGAAAGCAATGAGTAGAGAAAAGGCAATTGCAACACCAACACAAACGAAGGCTTATTTAGATAAGTTTGGTTTTTCATTTAAAAAGAGCTTAGGTCAAAACTTCATTATCGATGTGAACATTTTAAATAATATTTTGAAGGTAGCAGGTGTGACAAAGGAAGTCGGTGTCATTGAAATTGGGCCAGGTATGGGTGCGCTAACGGAACAGCTCGCTATAGCCGCTGATCATGTTGTTGCCTTTGAAATTGACCAACGTCTTGAGCCGATTTTACAGGAAACCCTCGCTGATTATGATAATATTTCAATTGTGTTTGAAGATGTTTTAAAAGCTAATATCAATGCGGTCATTAATCAATATTTTAAACCGAATCAAGCAATTAAATTAGTAGCAAACTTACCATACTACGTCACGACACCGATCATTATGGAATTATTAATGGCCGGCTTACCGCTTGAAAGTATTACAGTAATGATTCAAAAGGAAGTCGCTGAGCGGATGGCGGCTGAACCGAATAGCAAAAGCTATGGTTCACTTTCAATCGCGATTCAGTATTATACGGAAGCATTACATACGTTTAATGTTCCTAGGACAGCGTTTATGCCTCAACCAAATGTTGAATCGGCTGTTTTGCATTTAACGTTCCGAAAAGAACCGCCAGTTCATGTTGAGGACGAGCCATTTTTCTTTAGTCTAGTTAGGGCCAGTTTCGCCCAAAGACGGAAGACGTTGAGAAATAATTTAGTCAGCTTTTTTAAAGGTGAACATGACAAAGAGATGATTGAAGAAAAACTCACCCAAGCTGATATCAGTGGGGATAGAAGGGCAGAGACACTATCCATTGAAGAGTTCGCCCGACTAGCAAATGTTTTTTGTTAATTCTAATTAGTGGTTTTCAATGCTAAACACCAATAAAACGAGTGATCATTTTAAATGATCACTCGTTTTGTTTTAAGCATTATCAGTTGTTAAGTTCATTAACCTGATTTTGCAATTGTACTTATGATATCTAAATTGTAACAGTTTAAATACACTAAACCCAAATAAGATGCTAAAGCTATTGAGGATAATATCATCAATGTCAGAGCTGCGCCCAATAAAGTATTGAATGAACTCAATTGTTGAAACAAAGCCAATACTTAATAACAAAATGCTTTTAAATGAACGTAGCTTTATCCATAAAAGTGGTGCAAAAATACCTAAAGGTAAAAATAACATTAAATTAGCTAATAGATTTAGTGAGGATATTGCTCCCCAATCATCAACTGCAGAGTTAGTCGTATAAAGGTATTCAGTAATTGACTTAAACGGTATAAGATTTATATTGGCATTTATATTATCAAAATTAAACCAAAAGTACAGTTCCCTAGTAAGACTATCTACCCCAAATGTGAAGTCTGGCATAATTGTTTGAGAAAGCAAGCCACTCAGATAAGCTACGAATAGAGATAGTATTATTTCGCGGAGCCAATAGATTTTTAATTGTTTCTTTTTAATGAGGATAATTCTAGGAACCCCATATATAAACAAGCCAATTAAGCTATATATAAACATGCTTTGTAAATAGGTAGCGATTAAACTCATTGTTTTCTAATATATCCTGAAAAGTTACTTGGTGCTTTAAAGCTAATGAAATATTTATCTGCTTTGGTTAGTGAAAGATCAAATGTTGTTTTTCCGTTAGAAGGAACTTTAACCTTTTTCTGAGTTGGAAACAAGCCACTGTCTTTAACAACTTTAACTTCCAAGTCTTTTGTTTTATGCGTGTTATTTACATAGATTCGCACTTTAGATGCGTTAGTAAATTTATAATTTGTATACAGCATTGATCCCGAGGCACTACCTGAAAACTTATATTGCCCATCATTTGTTAAGTCCCAAGTTTCCGTTGGCTTTTTTACAGCAGCTTCAACAGTAATTGAATTAAATACATTTGTTGCAAATACAATAATTAACAGCAGTAAGGTTATCCTCTTCAAATTACCCATAAAACTCCTCCTTTTGGTATATAAAATCAATTATAACCTTTAGATGGTATTTTTCAATAGTTTATTTGGTTTTGTGGGTAAATGTAGAATTAAATTAAGGTGTCCTCTAATTTAATTATTTTGACTTAGGCATTGCACACTGTCTTCATCCTTAACATAAGTTATGGTTAGATGGGAAGGAGGCATGCAGATGGACTTAGTTGTTGGTGATCTTGTTACTCGCAAGTCACACGAACATGATATTATCTTTCGAATCGGTTCAATTGATGGTGAAACAGCCATTCTCCATGGTGAAGATTTACGGTTAGAGGCGGATGCATTTTTATCGGATTTAGCAAAAGTGACAGATCGGGAAATTGAGACCTATCTGGAAAACGAGAAAGAACAGCTCGATTACTCATTTCGCTTATTTAGACAGGATTATCAATTGATGAAAGAAAAACGTAACTACGAGGCTTCTGAGGGCTACCAGAAGGAAAGTTACTTTCAACTCCCCGCTCGAGTGCTACATTTAGATGGCGATCGTCATTCGAAGTATTTTGTTGAAGCGGTTAGGGAGGCGCGTCGTGTTGAATCAAACTTAGATCAACTGGTGATTTTTGCAGGGGCATGCCAGTCGCATTTTCAATCGATTATTAGAGCGGGTGCAAATTTTGCTAGTTCACTGACAAGAGTTAATATTCATGCGTTAGACCCTGTTTATATTACTGCTAAATTAGCCTTTACATCTTTTATGGATAAAGTAACGGTATCAGAGGTGCTGAGAAATACATTGACTGGTGAAAAGGGGTTAGGTGGGATTGAAACGAGAGGCTTTTTGCGAACAGGAATGCCATATTTAACAGAAGAGTGAACAAAAAACAAACAATTTCCCAGTAAGATGCATAAATTAACTGTTCAAAGCCATAATACTAACAAATAATCGACAAAGTGATGAATTATAGCAAAATAAAATAAAATGTGTTGACAATCAAAATGTGATACTGTTATAATTGAATATTTTGTTGACTGTTATTGAGAAGTGTGCTATAATCGACTCAGAGAGGTGGAGTATAGTGGCAAAAACTTTAGCTGAAATTAAGAGTGCCTTAGATGATCAGATCGGAAAACGCCTAAAACTGATAGCAAATGGTGGAAGAAGAAAGACAATAGAACGTAATGGAGTTCTAGCGGAGACATATCCTTCAGTTTTCATCGTCGCATTAGACCAAGATGAAAATGCTTTTGAACGTGTGTCTTATAGCTATGCAGACATCTTAACTGAGACAGTTGAATTAAACTTCATCGAAGAAAAACATGCAGTACCTGTAACAGAGCAGTAATTTATTACTGCTTTTTTTATTTGCCTTTTTTAAAAAAACAATTACTTTTTACATAAAATGAATAAAAAAACTTGAACAAACCCGAATGTAATGATATATTTATTAGAAATCATTCGGTTTTAGAGAGGTGATAAAATGAAAAGAAGTGATCGTTTAATCGGAATGACGAACTATATATTAGAACACCCATTAGAACTCGTTTCGTTACCATATTTCACTGAGCGTTATGATGCGGCTAAATCATCGATTAGTGAGGATTTAACAATCATGGATCAAATGTTCCGGCATGAGGGGATAGGCTATCTTGAATCAGTTTCGGGAGCGGCAGGTGGTATTCGTTATATACCAAAGTATGATCAAGACAAAGGTTTAGCGTTTGTTGACACATTAGCTGAGCGGTTGAATGATCCAAACCGGATATTGCCTGGTGGTTATTTATTTATGAGTGATATTTTAGGGGAGCCAGCGACGGTGCGAGAGATCGGACGTCTCTTTGCAACGGCATTTGCACCATTAAATATTGATGTTGTTTTGACGGTTGCAACAAAAGGGATCCCACTAGCCTATGCAGTGGCATCATTTTTAAATGTACCAGTCGTTATTGCACGTAGAGATCCTAAAATTACAGAGGGATCAACAGTTAGTATTAATTATGTCTCAGGTTCTTCCCGAAAAATTCAGTCAATGGTGTTAACTCGTCGAAGTTTAGAGCAAGGTTCAACAGTTTGTATTATTGATGACTTTATGAAGGCTGGGGGAACAATTGATGGTATGAAGAGCTTATTGGAAGAATTTGATGCAACCGTCGCAGCGATTGGTGTGTTAGTTGAAGCTGAGGATGAAGAAGATGAACGTGTAGTAACAAATTATACATCGCTATTACAAGTATCTAATGTGGATGAAAAAAATAAGCGAATTGAAGTGGTTAAGGGAAATTACTTCTCCAAAGATCAGTAATCTAATTTTAAATTAGATTACTGATCTTTTCTGTAGGATAAACCAGGGGTTTTGCCTTGAAATTACAATAAAGCGAGAAAAAAGTTAAATTTTTTTCAAATTTATCAAATTAAGCAGGAATTTTGCCTTATGTTGTTGAACTTATCATTTAGAAGCGAAAGTGCAAAGAAAAGGGTGGTGAATAAAATGGAAGTAACAGATGTAAGATTACGCACTGTAAACAGTGAGAGCAGAATGAAGGCAATTTCCTCGATTACACTGGATGATGAGTTTGTTATACATGATATTCGAGTGATAGATGGTAACAACGGTTTATTTGTTGCAATGCCATCAAAGCGTACACCAGATGGTGAGTTTCGTGATATTGCTCACCCAATTAATTCGAATATGCGAGCTAAAATTCAAAATGCTGTTTTGGCCAAATACGAACAAATATGTAAAGACGCAGAAAAATATGAAGAAGCAGGGGTCTCATAAATTCATTTGTTTTTTAGTCTAATCAATTGATTAGACTTTTTCTATGGTCAAAATTTCAGTTATTTTTCTGATAGTGTTGAAATTAGGGGTCTTTTAAGATATATTTTTTAATGGTATAATTTTATTATTAAATACTTTCGCTACAGTTATGTTTTATGTTAAGTGTGCAGACACAATTTACATATCGATTTAGATTAATTGCTGTGGCAGATTATCGGTGGAGGTTTCCGAGATGACAAAGAAATATGCGATTGTTTTAGCGGCTGGTCAAGGAACTCGAATGAAATCTAAATTATATAAAGTGCTTCACCCTGTAATGGGTTCACCAATGGTAGAACATGTTATTAACCAATTAGAGTCTTTAAATTTAGATGAAATTATTACAATCGTCGGGCATGGAGCAGAAAAGGTTAAAGAGCAACTTGGTAGCCGATCACTTTACGCGTTTCAAAAAGATCAATTAGGAACAGGTCATGCCGTTCAACAAGCTGAGGATTTACTTAAAGGCAAAGATGGTATCACCTTGGTTGTTTGTGGTGACACACCATTATTAAAGCAAGAAACACTCTTGAAGCTTTATCAACATCATCAAGAAACAAAGGCAAAGGTTACAGTTTTAACAGCAGCAATGACAGATCCAACTGGATATGGGCGTGTTTTACGTAATCAGTCAGGTGATGTAGAGAAAATTGTTGAGCATAAAGATGCTTCAGAAGTTGAGCGACATGTAACTGAAATAAATACAGGTACATACTGTTTTGATAATCAGTTTCTTTTCAATGTCTTAAACCAGGTGACAAATAACAATGTTCAAGGCGAGTACTATTTGCCAGATGTGATTGAGATTGCTAAGATGAGGAATGAAAAAGTCAGTGCCTATAAAACCGATGATGCAAATGAAACAATCGGAGTGAATGATCGATTGGCTTTAGCTCAAGCTGAGAAACTAATGAAACAGCGAATTAATGAGCATCATATGATTAACGGCGTTACAATTGTCGATCCCGATCAAACATACATTGCACCGTCAGTTAAAATTGCTACTGATGTTGTAATTGAGCCAGGTACAGTGATTAGAGGAGCAACAACGATTGCAACTGATAGTGTGATTGGACCAAACAGTGAAATTGAAGATTGTCTAATCGGTGCGTCTACGATTATTAAGCATAGTGTGGTTCATCAAAGCAAGATCGGTTCAAATGTAAATGTTGGGCCATTTGCTCATATTCGTCCACATTCTGAGATTCATGACGATGTTAAGGTTGGTAACTTTGTTGAAGTGAAGAAATCACTAGTAGAAGAGGGTAGTAAGATTTCCCATTTAAGTTATATCGGAGATGCAGATATTGGTAAAGACGTGAATATCGGCTGTGGTACAATCACTGTTAATTATGATGGGGAAAATAAATATAAAACAATCATTAAAGATGGTGCTTTTATTGGCTGCAATAGCAATTTAATTGCACCAGTAACTATTGGTGAAGATGCTATAGTTGCAGCAGGCTCGACAGTAAATAAAAATGTCCCGGCTGATGCATTATCTATCGCAAGGTCAAAACAAATAAACAAAGAGAATTATGCACAAAAGATTAATAAAATATCAAAATAAGTAATATGGAGGTTTGACTAAATGTCAAGGGGATACCAAGATCGAACGTTGAAGGTTTTTACGCTAAATTCCAATCCAGACTTAGCATTGGACATTGCAAAGCAAATAGGGGTACCGTTAGGTGAGTGTTCTGTTTCAACCTTTAGTGATGGAGAAATACAAATTAATATTGAAGAGAGCGTTAGAGGTTGTGATGTCTATGTTGTTCAATCAACTAGTGCCCCGGTAAACCGGCATATTATGGAGTTGTTAATTATGATCGATGCGTTAAAGAGAGCATCGGCAGCAACAATTAACGTGGTGATCCCATATTACGGTTATGCGCGTCAAGATCGAAAAGCAAAACCCAGAGAGCCGATTACTGCTAAGCTAGTTGCAGATATTTTACAAGTTGCAGGTGCATCTCGTGTTGTTACAATCGATTTACATGCTCCGCAGATTCAAGGATTCTTTAATATTCCCGTCGATCAATTAGTTGGTGTCCCAATCCTTGGCGATTATTGGGAGTCAAAGGGACTTGAAGAACTTGTTATTGTATCACCAGACCACGGGGGTGTGTCACGTGCAAGACAGTTAGCTGAGAGACTGAAGGCACCGATTGCTATTATTGATAAAAGAAGACCGCGACCAAATGTAGCAGAAGTAATGAACATCGTTGGTGATATTGAAGGGAAGACAGCTATTTTAATTGATGATATGATTGATACAGCTGGTACGATTAGCTTAGCTGCAGATGCATTGATTAAAAATGGTGCGACAGATGTTTATGCTTGTTGTACTCATGCTGTTTTATCTGGACCAGCGATGGAGCGGATTGGACAATCACCAATTAAAGACTTAGTTGTTACTAATACAATTCCTTTGCCAGCAGAGAAAATAACAGACAAATTAACGATTTTATCTGTCGCTCCTTTAATTAGTGAAGCGATTATCAGAGTGCATGAACAACTCCCTGTTAGTGTATTATTTGATTAATCTTTAAAAAAAGTGTTTAATTATGTATGACCCAAGGGAATTGTTATAGTTGGAAATGTTTATCACCTATCGACAAGATAGCCTAGCTTGCCGGTGGAAGCATAAATTTTCGCGTTTATTATTTGAAATGATGATTGCGAATCAATATAAATGAAAAATTTGGAGGATGAATAATTATGGCAGTTAAATTAAGAGCGCAACGTAGAGATGATTTAGCAAAATCATATACGAACCAATTAAGAAGAGATGGCTTCGTCCCATCAGTTATCTATGGTAACGACAAAGAAGCAATCGCAGTTTCGGTAGAGAATATCGAATTGTTAAAGACACTTCGTGATGAAGGACGAAACGCAGTTATTACACTTGAGGTTGATCAAGGTGAAGCGGTAGAAGTTATGCTTCATGAATATCAAATGGACCCACTTCGCGGTGAGTTAATTCACGCAGACTTCTACGTTGTAGACATGAAGCAAGAAATGGATGTTACAGTTTCAATTCAATTAGAAGGAGAACCAGCAGGAGTAAGAGAAGGCGGTATTTTACAGCAGCCACTTTACGAATTACAAGTAAGAGCAATCCCTGCTAATATTCCTGATGTGGTAACAATTAATGTTGCTGACTTAGCGATTGGTGATGCGATTTCTGTTGCTGACCTTGAGAAGGTAGAAGGTTATGAAGTGACTGAAGATCCAGATACAACAATTGTTACAGTAACTGCTCCACAAGCAGAAGAAGATCTTGAGCCTTCAGAAGATGAAGGATTTGTTGAGCCAGAACTTGTTGACCAAAAAGGTGAGCAAGAAGGCGACGACGAATAAGAACGAGCTAATTATAAGTTAAGCGAAATAGGCTAACGGGATACCCCGTTAGCCTATTTCAATGCTATTACTTTATTTTTTACTTGAAAGCAAGTACAATATAAGTCATATATCTGTGGTTTAGAAAGATGGGAAAATGATGAAGTGTATTATTGGTTTAGGTAATCCAGGACGGAAGTATCAAAAAACACGCCATAACGTAGGGTTTATGGTCATTGAAGAATTACTGAAACGGAATGGTTGGTCATTAGATAAAAAGAAATTTAATGGTCATTATAGTATCGAGTTTGTTAATCAGGAAAAGGTTATTTTACTCCAGCCTCAAACATATATGAATTTGTCTGGAAACTCTGTGCAATCATTGATGGATTTTTATCAAATC
>CAZONN010000021.1:0-4786 GCA_964581235.1 uncultured Amphibacillus sp. | reverse complement strand
AGATGTAATGAACGCATATAACTGACAAAATCAACATAGATTGATAAAGACATTGAAATGAATAAATTTCATAATACCTATACTTAATTAAAAACACGAATTATAAAAGTTTAAATTATTAAGTCATAGTAAGCATTGTCAGACAACGATTGCTGCCTTAAAGCACGATCGTTTGAATTTAGATCAATTAGGCTTCAATCAGTTAACCGTCAAGCAACAAAAAAGAATGATTAAATATTATCATACGAATGAAGCTGACGTATTTGTTATTTGTGAAAGTTGTGAATCGGCACTGTACCATTATCCGATTTATCGAGAGTTAGACTACTTTATACATTAAAAAATAGTAGATAAGTAAGAAAGCTTTGGCTAAGAATAGTCAAAGCGTTTTTGCACGTACACGAAAAATCGTACGTCATTATAGGGGGATATCAATGAGAGGGCTCGATCAATACTTATCAATACATGAAGATATCGATTCCATCTTATCGGGAATCGATTCAAATTTAGATGAACAACTCATAACTGGTTTATCAGGTTCAGCAAGAAGTGTCTGGATTGCAACAATTCAACAAAAGGTAAAAAGAAGAACGCTAGTCGTTAGCAATCAACTGACACAAGCACAGCAATTATACGATGATTTGACTGAAGTAATTGATGCTGATCGTGTGCATATTTATCCAGTCAATGAATTACTGGTCGCAGAAATGGCGATAGCAAGCCCAGAGCTTAGAAGCCAACGCATTGAGGCATTAATATCTTGGCTCACACACGATGACCATATCCTAGTCGTTCCCGTAGCAGCGTTAAAGCGAATCTTACCACCAGTGCATTACTGGAAACAGTTTCAACGAGCTTACGAGGTTGGTGAAGTCATCGATATCGATGATGATTTAAAGATGATGGTCAAGATGGGCTATGAACGGGTGGATATGGTAACAAATCCAGCCGAATTTAGCATGCGTGGAGGCATTATTGACATTTATCCAATCACAGAATTGAACCCGATTCGAATTGAACTGTTTGATGATGAGGTTGACTCGATTCGTTATTTTGACTTAGCGACACAACGCTCATTGGAAAAAATCGAACACGTTACTGTCAAACCTACAAATGAATTTTTATTGCTAGATGAGGATATCAGCAGAACGGCAGATCGGTTAGAAGTGGGTCTATCAGATTCTTTAGGCAAAATGAAAGACGCGAAAGATAAGACACTCTTACAACAAAATATTAGTGGCGAAATTGAGTTGCTTCGGGCGGGCGAAGTTTTCCAAGACCTCTACAAATACAATCATTATTTTTACGAAAATCCCGCTAGTCTGCTAGAATACCTAGGTGAAGATGGCCTAGTTATCTTAGATGAAATTGGCCGAATTCAGGAAACAGCTGAGCAGCTTGATCAAGAAGAGAATGAGTTGATTGAATCATTGCTGAGCGATCAAAAAATAGTCCGAGATTTGAGTCTATCAAATGTTTGGGTCTCTATTTGGGATCAAATGCAGCAACAAAAGATTTATTTATCTGTTTTTCTTAGACATGTTGCTAACACAGCGCCTAAAAATATTGTGAATCTATCGAGCCGACCAATGCAACAATTCCATGGTCAAATGAATCTCTTGCAAGGTGAAATTACCCGCTGGAGTAAACTGAATTATTCGGTTGTTTTCCTCGTTCCAAGTGCTGAGCGTGCTGAAAAGGTGCAGTCAATTTTGGCGGATTACCAAATCGAAGTTGGTTTGGCCGACCAGACGACAACATTACCGGTTAAACAACCCGTCATTATGATTGGTAACCTCGCAACAGGTTTTGAACTGCCGATTCACAAACTCGCTGTTATCACGGATCAAGAACTTTTTAAAACGAAAACAAAAAGACGTCAAACTAAACGACAAAATCTTTCGAATGCTGAGCGAATGAAGAGCTATACAGAACTAAAAGAGGGTGACTATGTTGTCCATGTGAACCATGGTGTAGGCCGCTTTGTTGGTATTGAAAGATTATCAGTTCAAAATGTACAAAAAGATTTTATGCTAATCGTCTATCGAGGTGACGATCGCCTTTTTGTCCCAATCGATCAAATTGATCTCGTGCAAAAATATGTTGGATCAGAAGCGAAAGAACCTAAGTTGTATAAGCTTGGGGGAACTGAATGGAAGAAGGTTAAAAGAAAAGTACAATCAAAAGTTGAAGATATCGCTGATGATTTAATTAAATTATACGCTGATCGTGAAGCAACAAAAGGCTTTGCTTTTAGTGAAGATAGTATGACTCAACGTGAATTTGAAGATGCCTTCCCATATGAAGAGACTGAGGATCAGCTACGGAGTATTGAGGAAATTAAACAAGATATGCAAATGGCGAGGCCAATGGATCGTCTACTTTGTGGGGATGTTGGCTATGGTAAAACTGAAGTCGCCATTCGTGCAGCTTTCAAAGCGATTATGGATGGTAAACAAGTTGCCTTTCTAGTTCCAACGACAATATTGGCTCAACAGCATTTCGAAACAATTATTGAACGATTCCATGATTACCCGATCGAAGTAAGATTGCTCAGCCGCTTTAGAACTCAAAAGGAACAAAAGGAATCATTAAAGGGTATTCAAGATGGGGTTGTTGATTTGGTGATTGGTACACATCGCTTGTTATCAAAAGATGTTAACTATAAAGATTTAGGCTTACTCATTGTCGATGAGGAGCAAAGGTTTGGTGTTAAGCATAAAGAGAGAATTAAACAAATCAAAACAAATGTTGATGTACTGACATTGACGGCAACACCTATACCTAGAACATTACACATGTCTATGCTTGGTGTGCGTGATCTTTCTGTCATCGAGACACCACCAGCAAACCGCTTCCCTATTCAAACGTATGTGCTCGAATATAACCCCATCTTTTTAAGGGAAGCGATAGAACGAGAAATCGGCCGCGGTGGACAAGTTTTCTTTCTTTATAATCGTGTGGCTAGTATTGAGCAAAAGGCACAGGAAATTGCCAATCTTGTTGAAGGTGCGAGAGTAGCGGTTGCTCATGGTCAGATGAATGAGACGGAGCTGGAAAACATCATGATTGCTTTTTTAGCTGGAGAGTATGACGTGCTAGTTAGTACGACGATTATCGAGACAGGTGTTGATATACCGAACGTTAATACGTTAATTGTTGATCAGGCCGATCGCATGGGCTTAAGCCAACTTTATCAGTTACGTGGTCGAGTTGGTCGAAGCAATCGAATTGCCTATGCCTACTTTACTTACCACAAAGATAAGGTTTTATCGGAAGTGGCTGAGAAACGTCTGCAAGCGATTAAAGAGTTTACAGAACTCGGATCAGGATTTAAAATTGCAATGCGGGACTTATCTATTCGAGGTGCGGGTAATCTTTTAGGTGCAGAACAACATGGCTTTATCGATTCTGTCGGTTTTGATTTATATTCAGAGATGTTAACAGAATCAATCGAGCGAAGAAAGTTGAATATTAATCAAGTTGAAATGCCAATTGAACCAGAGTTAAACTTAGCGATTGAAGCCTATATTCCGGATGATTATATCCCGGATAGTAAACAAAAAATAATGATGTATAAAAAATTCCAAGCGGTGAATGATCATGAAAGTATAGAGGATCTCATTGATGAATTGGTCGATCGCTTCGGTGATTATCCAAAAGAAGTTGATCATTTATTAACGGTTTGCCAAATTCGCGTGGATGCAAAAAGACATCGTGTTGAAACAATTCGAGAAGTGAAAAACAAACTGACGATTATATTTGAAGAAAAAATGAGTCAAGAAATAGATGGTGAAAAACTATTTAGCTATGCTGTTGATTTTGGCCGAATGATTTTACTGGGTACAGAGCAAAATAAATTAAAAATAACCTTCACATTCCAAAAGAATATCCATCCTGAACGCTATCGATATGTTCGTTCATTTTTGACTGCTTTGGAAAATTTAAAGCGTGGATAATGTATAGTTCCTCTTTTGGTTATCCATACTAAATGTACGCTGAAATGTTTATCTTATAAAATAATGGGAATAAGAATGTATAGAGTTTCTTTCTTTATCAAACCAAGAACCCCATTATGAAAACAGGTTGCGTTTTTCTAATGCTTTTGCTAGATGATACTGAATTAAATTTGTTTAAGAAGAGAGGTCAAACATATGAAAGCTACAGGTATTGTTAGAAGAATTGATGATTTAGGAAGAGTGGTTATCCCTAAAGAAATAAGAAGAACATTAAGAATTAGGGAAGGGGATCCACTAGAAATATTTGTTGATCGAGAAGGAGAAGTGATTTTAAAGAAATATTCACCAATCCAAGAGCTTGGCCAATTTGCTCAGGAATATGCAGAGTCGTTATTTCTATCACTTAACAAAACTGTTCTGATTTCTGACCGAGATACGTTTATTTCTGTAGAGGGTCCTAATAAAAAAGAGTATTTAGATAAAAGCATTTCAAGTTTAATTGAGCGGGTGATGGAAGATCGTCAACCACTAGTTAAAGAGTCGTTTGTTGCGCTGGAACTTGTGAAGGATCAAGCGGTGATCAATGCGTCATACATTGTTCAACCAATCATAGCGAATGGTGATCCAGTCGGTGCAATTATTGTTTTCTCTAAAGACGACAAAGCGACTAATGAAGAAAGAGTGACACTAGAAATTGCCGCTAACTTTTTAGGTAAACAAATGCAGTAACGAATAAAGGAAGAGGCTGGGACAAAACTCAGCTAAAGTGAAAAAGGAATTCAGTTAAACTGAATTCCTTTTTTGCCGTCAAAATTTAAGTAGATGAC
>CAZONN010000020.1:9374-15678 GCA_964581235.1 uncultured Amphibacillus sp. | reverse complement strand
TCTGGACTAAAGTGAACACGTGTCCCAGTTATATCGGTATCGCCAATTACTTTAATTTCAGTGTTTAACGCACCGCGTTTGAAATCTAAATAATAAATTTTCTTATCACGATGAACAAAAACTTCTAATGATGTTGAAAGTGCGTTTACAACAGATGCACCAACACCATGTAATCCACCTGAAACTTTATAACCAGAGTTATCAAATTTACCACCTGCGTGTAGTTCAGTCATAATAACTTCGACAGCTGGTCTACCCGTTTGTTCATGGATCCCTACAGGTATTCCACGTCCATTATCAGTTACAGTTATACTGTTGTCTTCTTCAATCGTTACTTGAATTTCGTCACAATATCCAGCTAAGGCTTCGTCGATACTGTTATCAACAATTTCCCAAACAAGATGGTGCAGACCTTTAGAGCTTGTTGAACCAATATACATACTCGGTCTTTTTCTGACCGCTTCTAAACCTTCTAAAACTTGAATTTGACTCTCATCATATTGTTGTGCATTTAATAAATTATCATCCATTACCAATTGATTCACCTACACTTTTCCTATAAACCTATTTTTCAAAGGTTCTAATTTTTCTATATAAAATCGATATTGATTTATTATTGATTTCTAATTATATAAAGCTAATCTAGTGATTGGAGCGTCCACCTAGAGCGTAAATCACGGGTATAAATTTTTATTTAAACAGCTAATCTTCTGTAAAAGTGTCGCTGTTGGTGTAGTCATCTAAATGCTTGATCATCAATTGTAAGCTAGATCTTTTCTTTAAAGTCAAAATGGATAAAGGGCTATAATAAAGACTATCTTTAGTAACAATTATCGTCTTTGTATCACGATTGATATTAGGTGTATCTGCTAGATTTTGTTGATATTCAATCATCTCATCATTAATAGTAGATGATTCAATAAACTGTTGATCAATCATAACAATAATTTCATCTGAGCTAATCAATTGTTGATCACCAATATTAATAAACATCCTTTTCAGCCTCTTTTCTTTTCAACAATCTTTCCATTTTCCACATGAAAAAGATCAGCTTTTTCAATCGTCTCATGCTTAATATCACTTACACTCGTTGTTGAAACAAAAGTTTGAACTTTTCCTTGAATCGTATCAAGCAAATGTGATTGACGATATTGATCAAGCTCACTTAACACATCATCTAATAATAAAACTGGATATTCTCCAACTTCTTGTTTGATGAGTTCAATCTCAGCTAATTTTAGAGAAAGTGCAGTTGTTCGTTGTTGCCCTTGAGAACCATAATTTTGCACATTGCGCTCATTAACATAAAACGTGAGATCATCTCGATGCGGACCATACAGTGTCGTTCCACGTTCAATTTCTTTGTCACGATTTTGCTTAAATTTCTCCCAATATATATTGTTTATTTTTTCCTTACTATCCGTTTCTAATACATCAATTGTCGCTTGATAGTTAATTTCTAACTGTTCCCGTCCCTGACTGATGCGTTTATGAATCGGAATTGCCCAGCGTCTCAGTAATTCTAAAAACAAAAATCGTCTTTTAATAACAAGACAAGCATGGTCGATTAGTTGTTCGGTCAACACATCTAACATGACTAAATTATCGGTTTGCTTGCGCTGCAAACTCTTTAATAAATGATTTCTCTGTTTTAAAATTTTCTGATATTGTCCGAGATGATAAATATAAATGGGTTGAATTTGACCAATCTCCATATCGATAAAACGTCTTCTCACCTGTGGACTGCCTTTTACCAAATTAAGATCTTCAGGTGCAAACATAACAACATTTAATGCACCAATATAATCACTTAGTCTTCTTTGCTCTAGGTGATTTAATTTCGCTTTTTTACCTTTAGATGATAGTTGAATTTCTAAAGGAAATTGTTGATTACGTTTAATAATTGTACCTTCTATTTTAGCATAGTTTTGATCCCATTGAATTAATTCTTTATCTTTTGAGGTTCGATATGAACGAGTAAACGCTAAAAGATAAATGGCTTCCATTAAATTGGTTTTCCCTTGAGCATTTTCACCGATAATGACATTGATTCCATCAGCAAAATTTAAATCTAGTTGATCATAATTTCGATAATGTACTAATTTTAGTTTTTTTATATACATTTAAATCATGCCTACCTTTTGATTAAGAAGACCAGGTCGTCTACTTTTTGACAATCTTAAACTGACCGGCTTCCTCAACGTCAATGATATCACCTGAATATAATTTTTTACCTCTTCGCTGATCTAACTGACCATTGACATGTACTTCAAAGTCTTTCAGAAAAAATTTGACACTGCCACCAGAGTCAACAATATCTGCTAACTTTAAGAATTGTCCGAGTTGAATATATTCTGTGTTAATTTTTATCTCTTTTGAGCTCATTTTATTACTCCTTTTTCTTTCGTTTACTTAACGATTCCGAACATGTACTTCTCTCTATTTTACTAAAGATTACAAGATAAGCAAAGGCTTGATTTTATCTATAGAAGCTCTTTAGTCAAAAAAAATAAAATAGAGTGCTTATCACACTCTATTTTATCTAGATTAAAAAGTTCTAACCGGTAATATTAATTGTAAAATATCTTCATCATTTTCTGGCTTAATTATAAATGGCCGCATTGCTCCGGTAAATTCAATTTTAACATTTTCAGATTCAATGATTTTTAGTGCATCTAACATATATTTAGCACTAAATGAAATCTTTAAATCTTCACCTTCAACAGATTCTGAATTTACTTCTTCAATAACTTGACCAACTTCAGGTGTGTGACCACTTATTTCTAAACGATTATTTGGCTTTGTCTCAAGTTTAACAACATTATTTTTATTTTCTCTTGCTAATAATGAGGCACGATCAATCGCATTCAATAACTCTCTTGTTTTAGTTAGGATCGTTGTTTTACTTTGATCGGGAATTAATCTTGATGTTTCAGGATAATTTCCGTCTAATAAACGAGATAAGAAATATAAATTCTTCGTTTGGAATAAGATTTGATTTTCTGTCACACTAATTGACGTTGATTCATCATTTTCATCAATAATTCTACTCAATTCAACTAAACTTTTTCCTGGAATCACGACGTTATTAAAGTTTAATTGGTTATCTTTTAATGTTATCGGTAGATTTCGTAAAGCTAAACGGTGACTATCCGTTGCAACAAAATTTAAAACCTTGTCTTTTAGAGTCATATTTACACCCGTTAAAATCGGACGTGTTTCTACTGTTGAAACAGCATAAACAGTTTGCTTTATTAATTCTTTTAAAACAGTGTTTGGTAAGGTAAAACTATTTTCTGTATAAAGTGCTGGTAGCTGTGGATATTCATTCGGATCTTGTCCATTTAAATGAAATTCTGATCCGCCTGAAGTAATATTTACTTTAAACTCATCGGTTGTATTGATTTCTACTGTTTTTAAAGGAAGTTTACGAATAATATCAGGAAAATATTTTGATTGAACAACAATACTTCCTGGTTGAATATTTTCAACATGAACAATTCCATCTTCTTCTGTTGGAATAAATGATTCAATAGAAATATCTGAATCACTACCTGTCAGTTTAATTCCTTCGTTAGTTGCTTCAATTTTTATTCCAGTCAAAATTGGAATAGTTACTCTTGATGAGATTGCTTTCATAACATGTTGAATACTTTCTAGTAGTAACTCTTTTTGAATAGTAAATTTCATAAAAATCCTCCTAATGAGAGTCTGTTATATATTTATTATTAATAAAAAGAAGTAATAATAGTAATAGAGCCTGTGATTATGTGTATAAGTGTTTAAAAGCTATTAGAACAATAGTTATCCACTTGTTGATAGATTGTTAGTAACTATGAAGTTGAATCCACACTATCCACAATGTGAATAAGTTTTTTTTAACTAGATTGACTTCAATTGTTCAATTAAATCATCAATTTCTTGATTAAATAATTGATCATCTATAATTAACTTTGAAATTTTTTCATGAGCATGTAAAACTGTCGTATGATCACGACCACCAAATTCCTCACCTATTTTAGGTAAAGAAAGATCTGTCAATTCACGACTTAGATACATTGCGATTTGTCGTGGAAAGGCTACCGAACGGGTTCTTTTTTTAGCAGCAAAATCTTCTAATTTTATATCATATTTTTTTGAAATTAATTCTTGAATTATATCTACTGAAATACGTTTAGGACGAGAATTAGGAATAATATCTTTAAGTGCCTCTGCAGCCAGAGCAGCATCTATATCTTGATTAATTAAAGAGGAGTATGCTACAACTCGAATAAGAGCACCTTCTAGTTCTCTAATATTCGTATCAATTTGATTTGCAATATATAACATAACCTCATTTGAAATATCTAATCCTTCTGCTTTTGCCTTTTTACGTAGAATAGCTATTCTTGTTTCTAAATCAGGAGGTGTAATATCAGTAATTAATCCCCATTCAAATCTCGAACGTAGTCGATCTTCTAATGTTGGTATTTCTTTAGGCGGGCGATCACTCGAGATAATAATTTGTTTACTTTCCTCATGTAATGTATTAAATGTATGAAAGAATTCCTCTTGTGTTTGTTCTTTTCCTGCTAAAAATTGAATATCATCAACTAGTAGAATATCAACATTACGATATTTATTTCTGAATTGTTCTGTTTTATTATCACGAATTGAATTAATAAACTCATTTGTAAATTTTTCAGATGATAAATAGAGGACGTTAGCTTCTGGATTATTTTCAATCACATAATGGCCAATTGCGTGCATTAAGTGTGTTTTACCAAGTCCTACACCACCATAGATAAAAAGTGGATTGTAGGCTTTAGCTGGTGCCTCTGCAACTGCTAGTGATGCTGCATGTGCAAAGCGGTTACCAGAACCAATAACAAATGTATCGAATGTATATTTATCATTTAGCATCATTTTTGATGGTTGATGCTGATTAGTATTGACCATTGTTGGTTTTTGTTTAATTTTATTAATTGTCTCTTCATCTTTTTCTTCTTCCGGAGTAATAAAGGTTGTGTTTAAATTGGCTCCTGTTACTTCAAAAATGGCGTCAGCTATTAATTGTGTGTATCTATTTTCTAACCAATGACGTGCAAACTCATTAGGAGCTGAGACGATTAATTGATCATTATCAAGATGATGAGCTTTTGTGTTCTTTAGCCAAGTCTCAAAACTTTCATTGGCAACCTTTTGTCTGATATTATCAAGTGTTCTAGCCCATAAATCATCGATATTTTCCATTATTAAGCCCCTTTCATTTTGTCGTAATCCACTAGATATATAGTGAGATTGTAACAACTTAATAAAACCTATGTTTAATACGTAAATAATTAATTAATGATGACATTTACTTGATTGAGTGAACAGTTATTTTTAAATAGAGGAATAAAAAACCTCTCGCAATCTATCTTAAAATGAACGCAAATAGATCGAAAGGTTTACTCTTAATGGGAGTGTATAAAACAGATTTATAAGATATCATATACTTATACAGTTATCCACATGCATGTTAATCATTCAATCTACATAGATGTGAATAACTGTCCACAGGTTATGCACAACTTGTGGATAATCACTCACTAAATTTTATATTTATATTAATTATCAACAGTAATTTTATCAAAAAAGATTTGGATTTGCAAGGTGATTCGACACTTATCCACATAAAAAAACACCTGTTCACATTTTTTATCCACAGCTAGTTAATTTGTGGTTAAGTTGTCCATATGTTGTGTGGATAGTTATTTTTTATAAGAAGAGGGTTGAATAGTTTGTGGACAAGTTGTTTTGTTAAACAGTCGTAAAAAAATTGTGGAAAAATAAAAAATTATTAATGTTGACATTTGTAGAAGGTTTTCATTATAATGTATTAGGTTATGGTAAAAGGATTTTTAATTCCTCAGGGGGTGTATTATAAATGAAACAAACATTTCAACCAAAAAATCGTCAACGTAAAAAAGTTCATGGATTTCGTAAACGTATGAGTACAAAAACTGGTCGTAACGTTTTAGCTCGTCGTCGTAAAAAAGGAAGAAAAGTATTATCAGCATAGACCACTGACAACATCTCAGTGGTCTTTTTTCCATTTATATTAGGATTAAGCTATACTGGAGGATAAATGTATGAGAAATAAAAATCGATTAAAATCAAATGATGACTTTCAAAATGTTTTTAAACATGGGAAATCATTTGCAAATCGACAGCTTGTGTTATATTATCTTCCAAAACAAGCTCAATCAGATTTTAGAGTAGGCTTATCTGTTTCAAAGAAAATTGGAAACGCAGTAGTCAGAAATAAAATAAAGCGTTATTT
>CAZONN010000020.1:0-9274 GCA_964581235.1 uncultured Amphibacillus sp. | reverse complement strand
TGGCCTTGCTAGTTTTAGTATTGGTTTTAGCTGGTTGTGGAAATATTGATTCGGATATTACAGCTCAAAGTGAAGGTTTTTGGGACTCATTCTTTGTTTATCCTTTATCATGGTTAATCACGACTGTATCAGGCTTTTTTGCTGGAAGTTATGGTTGGGCGATTGTTATTGTAACTATTTTAATCCGTTTATTGTTAGTTCCATTGAACGTTAAACAGTTAAAGAGTACACAGGCGATGCAAGATATTCAACCGAAGATTAAAGAATTACAACACAAATATAGTTCTAAAGATGCAAAAACACAAGAAAAATTACAACAAGAACAAATGGCATTATTTAAAGAGCATAATGTGAATCCGTTGGCAGGTTGTTTGCCAATGTTTGTTCAAATGCCAATTATGATTGCATTATATCAAGCAATTAGGCGAACACCAGGTTTACAAGAAGGCGTCTTTTTATGGTTCGACTTATCGTTACCAGATCCATATTACATTTTACCACTCATTGCGGCTGGAGCAACGTTCTTACAACAGAAATTATCGATGGCTGGTGCAGGATCAGGCCAAGCAGCAGCGAATCCATCAATGTCAATGATGATGTATATGATGCCAGTTATGATCGGTGTGATGTCAATGTTTTTCCCAGCAGCGTTATCATTATACTGGGTTGTTGGTAACGTATTTATGGTCTTCCAAACGATTTTCATTAGAAAACCGTTTAAATTCCAACAAAAAGCGGGAGGAAATTAATCGTGAAACAGGTTACTGCTTCTGGACAAACTGTAGATGACGCGGTTAAATCTGCTTTAGAACAACTTAATACGAGTAGAGACCAAGTTAATATAGAAATTATTGATGAAGGTAAAAAAGGAATGTTTGGTATTTTTGGAGCGAAACGTGCAATTGTGAAAGTATCGATTCAAGAAAATCCAATTGACCAAGCGGCAAAGTATCTCGAAGAAATTACTCGTTCTTTTGCAGATGATATCGTTGTAGACGTTAAACAAGAGCAAAATAATGTGATCTATAATTTGTCAAGTGAAAAAATAGCGATGGTGATTGGTAAGAGAGGCCAAACGCTCAATGCGATCCAACACCTTGTTCAAGTGATGTTAAATCGTCAGTCAACAGATTTTTATCGAATTACTGTTGATGCAGAAGGCTATCGTGCAAGACGTGAAGAGACACTAAAACAATTAGCTAGTAGATTAGCTGATAAAGCAATTAAAATTCGTAGAAATGTGACGTTAGAACCTATGCCATCATATGAACGAAAAGTGATTCATAGTGTCTTACAAGATAATCCTAAAGTAGAAACACATTCAGATGGTTCAGATCCAAATCGATTTGTTGTGATTAAACCAATTGCTAAAAAATAAAATAACATTTTTAAAGTGGTTCTGTTTATGTATTTTCATAAATAGGGTCACTTTTTTTGTCGATCTTTTACAAAATAGATTCGTGCTATTAAATAATTGTGGATATTTGTGCTACACTAAATTAATAAAAGTTATGCACATGTGAATAACTTTTATCTATTAATTGAACGAAATAATTTCTTTTTTGATGACTTTATGATAATCTAAAACGTTGTAATGCTGATTAATTAATTTATTTTTTTATATAGATAGATGATTAAATATTGGAGGTGAAGTGGATGAATTATGATACAATTGCAGCAATTTCAACACCACTTGGAGAAGGGGCAATTGGTATTGTCAGGTTAAGTGGAGATGATGCGGTTAAAATAGCTAATCAAATTTTTTCAGGTTCAGATTTAGGAAAAGTCGATTCTCATACCATTCATTATGGAAAAATGATTGATCCAGACTCTGCAGAAATGATTGAAGAAGTAATGATCAGTCTAATGAGAGCACCCAAAACATTTACTCGAGAAGATGTTGTTGAAATTAATTGTCACGGTGGTCTCGCTTCTGTAAATCGATTGTTAGAATTAGTTTTAGAGCTAGGTGCACGATTAGCTGAACCAGGGGAATTTACTAAACGAGCTTTTCTCAATGGTCGAATTGATTTATCTCAAGCCGAGGCGGTAATGGATTTAATTCGTGCTAAGACGGATAAAGCGATGGATGTTGCGATTAAACAACTTGATGGGAAATTGTCAAAATTAATTCAACGCTTACGCCAAGATTTAATTGAAACAGTTGCTCATGTTGAGGTTAATATTGATTATCCTGAGTATGATGATGTTGAAGAAATGACAAAAAGTCTTTTATTAGATAAAACGACAGAAGTGTATCAGGAAATAGAAAAACTTTTAGCAATGGCCAAACAAGGGAAAATATTAAGAGAAGGCATTTCAACTGCGATCATTGGTCGTCCTAATGTAGGTAAATCATCATTATTAAACACACTTGTCCAGGAGAATAAAGCGATAGTGACTGATATTCCAGGAACAACAAGAGATGTTATTGAGGAATATGTCAATATTCGTGGTGTTCCACTTCGTTTAATTGATACAGCTGGTATTCGTGAAACAGAAGACCTTGTTGAGAAAATTGGTGTAGAACGATCAAGACAAGCTTTGAAAGAAGCGGATTTAGTAATACTTGTTTTAAATAACAATGAATCGTTATCTGATCAAGATCGACAGTTGCTAGAATTAACAGCGGATTTAGAGTTAATTGTCTTAATTAATAAAACAGATCTTGCAGAGAAACTTGATCGACAAGAAGTGAAAAAATTAGCGAAGGGTCATCCAATTGTGTCAACTTCTTTAATTGATGAACAAGGCATTGATGATTTAGAAGAAGCAATATCCCAACTCTTCTTTGCAGGCCAGTTAGAAGGTGATGATGTTTCGTATGTATCAAACGTGCGACATATCCAACTTTTAAAGCAAGCACTCACTGCACTTGAAGAAGCACAAGATGCAATTGATTTAGAAATGCCATTAGATTTAATTCAAATAGATGTAACAAGAGCGTGGAGAATACTAGGGGAAATTGTTGGCGATACCGTTCATGACAGTTTAATTGATCAACTTTTTTCTCAATTTTGTTTAGGTAAGTAAATGAATAAAGGGAGTGAATAAAAATGGTATATGATGCAGGTCATTATGATGTCATTGTGATTGGATCTGGACATGCTGGAGTTGAAGCAGCTAATGCTGCAGCTAAACGAGGCGCAAATACGTTAATGTTAACTTTAAATTTAGATATGATTGCTTACATGCCGTGTAACCCATCGATTGGAGGACCTGCAAAAGGAGTCGTCGTAAGAGAGGTTGATGCACTTGGTGGGTTAATGGGTAAGGTAATTGATAAAACATACATCCAAATGCGGATGTTGAATACTAGAAAAGGTCCTGCCGTTCGAGCGTTACGTGCTCAAGCAGATAAACCGCTATATCTAGCAGAAATGAAGTATCAACTTGAGAAATTAGAAAACTTAACGATTCGACAAGCAATGGTTGAACAATTAATTGTTGAAGATAGTATATGTAAAGGAGTCATCACAGAAACTGATGCTGCTTATTATGCAAAATCAGTTATTATTACAACTGGAACATTTATGCGAGGCACGGTTAATATCGGTGAAATCTCTTATCAGAGTGGACCAAACAATCAAAGAGCATCGGTTAAATTGTCGGAAAACCTTGAAGAACTAGGCTTTAAACTTGTTCGTTTTAAAACAGGTACACCGCCGAGGGTGCACTCAAAATCAATAGATTATTCAAAAACAGAAATTCAACCAGGAGACGACAGTCCTGGACATTTTTCATATGAAACAAAAGATAAAATGATCGATCAGATTCCATGTTGGTTAACATATACGAATGCAACAACTCATCAAATCATAGATGACAATTTAAAACTTTCATCAATGTACTCAGGCCAGATTAAAGGATCGGGTCCAAGATATTGTCCGTCAATTGAAGATAAAGTCGTTCGTTTTCATGATAAACCACGACATCAAATTTTTTTAGAGCCAGAAGGTCGTGAAACAGAAGAGGTTTATGTTCAGGGATTATCAACTTCGCTTCCAGAATCGATTCAGGAAAAAATGGTGCGATCAATTCCTGGTTTAGAAAAGGCTGAGATTATGCGTTCTGGCTATGCGATTGAGTATGATTCAGTTGTACCGACACAATTGTGGCCAACACTTGAAGTTAAGAGTATTGGTGGTTTATATACAGCAGGGCAAATTAATGGAACATCAGGCTATGAAGAAGCTGCTGGGCAAGGATTGATGGCAGGTATTAATGCCGCTGCTCATGCGTTAGATTTAGAGGAGCTCGTTTTAGATCGATCGCAAGGCTATATAGGGGTTTTAATTGATGATCTAGTGACCAAAGGTACGAATGAGCCTTATCGCTTATTAACATCGAGAGCTGAATATCGCTTATTGTTACGCCATGATAATGCAGATATCAGATTAACGGAGATCGGTTACCAATTAGGCTTAATTGATGAAGAGCGTTATCAGAAGTTTCAAAAGAAGCTAGCACTAATTGAAGAAGAACAAACAAGATTACAAAAACAAACGATTATGCCATCCGAGGCCTTAAATATTGCGTTAGAAGAAATTAATGAAAGTCATTTAAAGGAACCGACCAAAGCATTAGACTTAATGAGAAGACCTGAAGTTGATTATCAGTTGATTAGCAAGTTTGCACCAGCAGATAAGGAAATTCCGAAAGATGTTATTGAACAAATTGAAATACAAGCAAAATACCAAGGATATATTGAGAAATCATTACAACAAGTTGACAGAATGAAAAAAATGGAAGAAAAGAGTATTCCAGACAATATTGATTATGATGCGATTAGTGGTTTGAAACAAGAAGCAAAACTTCGCCTAAAAGAAGTTCAACCACGATCAGTCGGTCAAGCTTCACGAATCTCGGGCGTTAATCCAGCAGATGTTTCAATCTTACTCGTTTATATTGAACAAGGTAAAATAGCAACTAGTAGTTAGATATAAAACTTTGATAATGAATGGAATGAAAAACATGACACTTGAACAATTTGTCGAGGAATTAAAGCAAAATGGAATTTCACTTTCTGACCAACAAATTAATCAATTTCAAATTTATTTTGAAACGTTAGTTGAGTGGAATAAAAAAATGAATCTGACTGCGATAACAGAACAGTCAGAGGTGTATTTGAAGCACTTCTATGATTCAATCACAGCGAGTTTTTATCTCGATTTGAATCAACCATATACAATTTGTGATGTTGGAGCTGGAGCGGGTTTCCCTAGCATTCCATTAAAAATTTGTTTTCCACAACTAAAAGTCACGATTGTTGATTCATTGAAAAAGAGAATTGGCTTCTTAAATCACCTAGCAAATGAATTAGGTTTAACAGATATTCAATTTTTTCATGATCGAGCGGAAACGTTTGCTCGAGATAAACGCTTTCGTCAACAATTTGATATTGTCACAGCTCGAGCGGTTGCAAAAATGGCTGTGCTGACAGAACTTTGTTTACCGTTAGTAAAAGAAAATGGCAAGTTCATTGCTTTAAAGGGACCAAATGCTCAAACGGAATTAGACGAGGCAAAATTTGCAATTAAATCTCTAGGTGGTAAAACATCAAATTTATATACAATTAATTTACCTGGTGATCAAGGAGAAAGAAATATTGTTATCGTTGATAAAATTAAACCAACTCCTAAAGCCTATCCGCGTAAACCAGGGACACCAAATCGCGAACCATTAATTAAATAAATCGGTCCACGTAGTAAATTAACTACGTGGATTTTCTTATAATATCGCAAAAAAAGTTTAATTATATATTTTTTATGATATTAAAGGAATTTATGATAGAATAATAGAAGTATATATAGTAATCGATCTATTTTTTATTTGAGTAAGATTTTATAAATGTTCCACGTGAAACATTTAATAAAATACTTATCGAGTAATATTTGAAGAAAAGGTGGTGTTTATTATATTACCTCCATTTAGTCGGATGTTTGGTATGGGTGATAAAGAAGAATCAATTGAGCCGAAGGATTTTCAACAAGATGAGGTTGTTCAATTATCAATTAATCAAATTTCACCAAATCGTTATCAACCGAGAACGATATTTAATGAAGAGAAAATTGATGAACTTGCTCAAACAATACATACTCATGGAATGATTCAACCCATTGTCGTACGAAAAGTTTCAAATACAGATAAAAAATATGAAATTATCGCAGGTGAACGTCGCTATCGAGCAGTAACACAGCTAGGTTGGAAAACGATACCTGCACTTATTCGTCAAATGAATGATAAAGAGACAGCGTCTGTTGCACTAATTGAGAACTTGCAACGAGAGGAACTAACAGTTATCGAAGAAGCTAGGGCCTATGAACAATTAATAGAAATTCATGAACTAACACAAGAAGCCCTTGCGCAAAGATTAGGGAAGAGTCAATCAACGATAGCAAATAAACTAAGACTATTAAAACTTCCAAATGAAATTCAAAATGCAATTTTGAATAAATCGATCACAGAACGACATGCACGTGCATTAATTGCATTAAAGGATCATGAGAAACAAATACAGTTGTTAAATGAAATTATTGAAAAACAACTAAATGTGAAGCAAACGGAAGAAAAAATTAAAAAACTTCTATCAAATGAACCAAAAAAGAAACGTCCTAGACTTAGAGGTTTTAATAAGGATATGCGAATTGCAATGAATACGATTCGTCAGTCACTGACCATGGTGTCAGACACAGGAGTCAAACTAGAAACAGAAGAAGAAGATCTAGAAGACTATTATCAAATTACAATTAAGATACCTAAAAATAAATAGTGCTATAATATATGTCATAAAAATTATTTAACGAATGATGGCTGAATTAAAATCAGTTTTCATTCGTTTTTATTTGAGTGTAATAGGGTCTATTTGCAAAATATTGATGATAAATTAAGATAAATTTCGACTATTTGAGAATAACAACTTAATAACGATGTATATTGTTTAAAAAAATGATAGAATAGGATTAAGAGTTTTAAAAATAGGTAGGTGACATAATGGGAAGAGTAATTGCCGTAGCTAACCAAAAGGGTGGCGTAGGTAAAACAACATCAGCAGTTAATTTAAGTGCCGGATTAGCACACCTAGGCAATAAAACACTATTAGTTGATATAGACCCACAAGGAAACGCAACTAGTGGTATAGGTATTAACAAGGCTGATATTGATCAGTGTATTTACAATGTGCTTATAGATGATTTAACAACAGCTGAAGTATCTGTCTCAACGAATATACCAAATTTAGACGTGATACCAGCAACAATCCAATTAGCGGGTGCCGAAATAGAGTTAGTTCCAACAATCTCAAGAGAAATTAGGCTTAAGAAGGCATTAGAGTCCTCGATTGATCAATATGATTACATCATAATTGATTGTCCGCCATCTCTAGGGTTACTTACACTTAATTCATTAACAGCGGCAGATAGTGTGATTATTCCTGTACAATGTGAATATTACGCATTAGAAGGGTTAAGTCAGTTATTAAACACTGTAAGACTAGTACAAAAACACCTGAATAAGCAATTAGAAATTGAAGGTGTGTTATTGACTATGCTTGATGCACGTACTAATTTAGGTTTACAAGTGATCGAAGAAGTAAAAAAATACTTTCAAGATAAAGTCTATAAATCAATTATTCCTAGAAATGTACGATTAGGCGAAGCACCAAGTCATGGACAATCTATCATTACTTATGATCCAAGATCAAAAGGTGCAGAAGTATATCTTGAATTAGCGAAGGAAGTGATGAGCAGTGGCGAGAGGGTTAGGTAAAGGAATAAATGCTTTTTTCCCTGAGCTAGAAGAGTTAGACAAAGAATCTAATCAAATCATTGAGTTAGACATTACTAAACTAAGACCGAATCCTTATCAACCAAGAAAGACATTTCAAGTTGAAGCGATTGAGGATTTAAAAAATTCGATTTTAGAATATGGTATCATTCAACCTCTGCTCGTTCGAAAAACGATTAAAGATTATGAAATAATAGCGGGTGAGCGTCGTTTCCGTGGTGCAAAAGAAGCAAACTTAGCAACTGTTCCTGTCATCATTAAAGAGTTAAACGATCAAAAAATGATGGAACTAGCTTTACTAGAAAATTTACAACGCGAAAATTTAACACCAATAGAAGAAGCGCAAGCATACGTGAACTTGATGGAGTCCTATCAGCTGACACAAGAGGAACTATCAAAAAAGCTTGGTAAAAGTAGGCCACATATTGCGAACCACGTTAGATTACTCCAGTTACCTGAACGAGTAACTGCGATGATTAATAATGGTGAATTATCAATGGGACACGGACGTGCGTTGTTAGGCTTAAAGGATAAGTCGAAACTGTTCGTTATTGTTAAAAAGATTAGCAAAGAAAAATTAAACGTGAGACAAGTTGAGCTTCTTGTTCAACAGTTAAATGAACCTGTAATGAAACCTGAGAAAACAAAAGTTAAAAAAGACATTTATATTACTGAGTATGAGGATCGCTTAAGAGACCGATTTGGTACAAGTGTAAAAATACTTCAAGGTAAAAGCAAAGGTAAAATAGAAATCGAGTTTTTCAACAATGATGACTTGAATCGAATTATTGAGATGCTAAACAATTAAATAGATTACTAATCACTGGACGGTGTACTATTCTAGAATAGGGAAATTCTATTAAAGAATAATTAAATACAAAGTCCAGTTTTTTGTTCAATTGTTTCACGTGAAACAATTGGCTAACATCTCATTAAAGATTAATGAGTAAGGGTTAATTAAAAATACGTTCATTTTTGAAAAATAAATACTCAGAATAGGCAAGGGCTCTTGAAATGATTTCTGCTTGTTGAATAACTAAGTATAGACGTGTGTTATGAAGAGGTAAAAATCCAAAAGAGGAGATAACGTTTACTATACCAGTTAAATTCAAATGTCCAACCTCAGGTAAATCTTTCTTCATAGCTAGACCGGCCTTTAAAGGACCAATACTCGCATTGATATTGCCAACTGACTGCGAACGCCCTAAACAGGCATCTCCCGCTATTATAAAGGAATTCTCGTGCCTCAACTTAATTTTATCGATTTGATCAATTAAATTTAATGCATGAATCGGATTTTCTAATGTACCGTAGATGATAAAGCGTGATTGCTTTCGCTTAGTTAATAGTGACCCAACGATAGGACCAAGTGAATCGCCAGTTGAACGATCAGATCCAATACAAATGATAATAATTTCAGGTGCATCAATCGGTATCCAATCATAAATGAATCGGCCAATTTTTTGTTCAATGAATAAATCTTTAAAAT
>CAZONN010000019.1:8844-16005 GCA_964581235.1 uncultured Amphibacillus sp. | reverse complement strand
AATGTACCAAGGCGTTGCCTACTTTGAAAAATGGCTACTCAAAAAAGTTCATTAAAATAACTAAGCGTCCGACCTGTTTAAGGTCGACGCTTAGTTTTTAAAGTGTTTGGCAATCCGCTCGATACTATGTTTGACAATATCGTCTTTCATAATAAAACTAAAATTGCGTTTTTGCTTTAGATTTTTAGGTAGCTCTTCAAGTAACACAGGACCGTCCGTTTCATAATAAGTCGGCTGTTCAATCAATTGACTGATCTGGGCAAAGTAGATATTTTTATCAACTTGATCGCCCTTACCCTCAACGTGATACTGGCCTACGTAATGAATATCTGCAACTTCTGCACCTGTCTCTTCTTTTACTTCCCGAATGGCCGCTTGCTGAGCTGTTTCATTCAGTTCAACTTTTCCACCAGGGAATTCTAATCCACGTGTTTTATGCTTAGTTAACAACCATTTATCCTGATACCTGCAAATAACAAGAACATGCATCGGCATCTTTGAAAAAGGCTCTTTTTCAAATGATAGTTTAACTTCATTATTATAATAATCTCGAAAGACATGCATCTACATCGCTACTTTCAAATAAAATCTAATCGTTCTCCATTCGCTGGCGGGTGCTCGATCTTGATAATTTTCCAGTTGTCTTGAGCGGAAAGTTCAATTCGAACTCGGTATCGACCATACAATTCAATATCATTTTCCTGCTCAACAATGATATTACCATTGTCCAATTGCACCATTTCATACGGCAGTTCTGATACAAACCAAGGCGGTAACTCTGTTGGAACGATATACAGTCCATTATCATCTTCTTCAAAATAAAAATCAACATAAGGTCGTAGCGCTTCTTGCGATATAACATCAGTATACTGTGCAATTAATTCCTCTTTAGACGAGACACCTTTCACCTTATAATCGTGATCAATTTCTTGAAGTAAAATATTAATAAATGCTTCCATCCTATCAATCATAACATCTTTTGTTAATTGATGTTGTTCAACTGCTTGACCTAATTGTACAATATCTTTTTTCATTGCGATAGATTTTTCTGTACTTTGCACCGAACGATATGTCCGAGCTGCTTCAGCGGCAGTTTCACTATCTTCCTTCACTGGTGATTGATAAGAAAGCAGAAGCAGACCAATTAAAACTAAGGTAAAAGTAGTTATTAGAATGGTAAATTTATACTGCTTCATTTTCTCACCCCACATTCATGTTGTTAGTTTAATCTACCACTGCTAGCCGGTTTCTAAACCTAAACAGATGGATTATCCTAGCGAAACCAAGTCCGTTAAGGGAAATTGACGTTTTTCAGTTTTTGTTGAAATTTCAATCTGTTGTTTTTCTCGATTAATCGCAGTAATTTTCCCGGTACATTCATGATAGGCTTCATCTTCATAGTATGTTAATTCCACAATTCTATTCTCAGCAAAAGCCATTTCAATTTGATAAACAAACTGTGTTAAAAATTGCTCATCATAGTTGGGCCGATTTTTTTTAGTCCGACGCGCTTCATGCTCTCGTAATAATGCTTTATGTTCCGGTAACATCATGCGACTCGATTCCCATAATAAATTTGAACCTGGAGTTAATTTATTTTTCATTTTATCCTCCTTCTAGCGATTGTGCCCACCAATTTTTGTCGCTCTCACCCGTGCTTGCCCTGCTTTCAACAAGGAAGAAGCATTCATAATCGCAGTTAAACCGTACTTTTCTTTAATTTGATCAATCATCATCGCTAAGTGTTCCTCTGTAGTCGGATCATCAAATAACGATAGTTGTCTTTCGACTTTTGGCATCAGTTGTGCCAACGAAATACCGAGTGCACGCACAGGATAACCAGACCAATGCTGATCGAATAATCTTTTAGCTGTACGATTAATCACACGCCCTAGTTGAGTTGGATCTGTTAGTGTCATTTGTCGATTAAAACCTTGCCGTTCTTGAAAACTGTTACTTTGAACTTGGATTGAAACGGTCAAACCTAAGTAATTTTGCTTTCGCACTCGGCGCGCCACTTCCTCTGCCAATTCTTTAATCACAACATAAATCTCATCGCGAGTGTAATAATCACGTGGTAATGTCATGTGATGTCCAATTGCTTTTTGCGTTTGATGGGTTCGTGGCACAACAGGACTCTGATCAATACCATTTGCTAAGCGCCAAAGTACCTCACCATTAATTCCCCAGCGTTTTTTCAACCACTTGACTGGGTACTGAGCGAGATTTCCGACTGTATGTAAACCCATACTCGTCAGATGTGATCGCATCCGGCTACCTACACCAAATAGCGCATCAATCGGAAGTGGCCAAAGCAAACGTTTAAGATTATTTTCGTTTAATTCTGCTATGCCTGTTTTGTTTTTTTTAGCAAAATTATCACAGGCCATTTTTGCTAATACTTTATTGGGTCCAATACCTACTCTTGATTCCACACCGATCGAATCTAATATTTCGTCATGAATTTGTTTTGCCATCCGTTCTTTCGTCTCAAATAAATGAACTGTATGTGTCACATCAATAAATTGCTCATCAACTGAGTAAACTTCAACTAAATCTGAATATCGCTCAAGGATTTTGGTAATTTGATAGGAAATATCTAAATAAAGCGACATATGTGGTTGAACAACTTTAAGTTCTGGACATTTCGCTTTCGCTTGCCAAAGTGGTTCGGCGGTTTTCACACCATATGTTTTTGCGAGTGGACAAGCTGCCAGAACAATCCCGCTTCGTTGCTTCGGATCTCCCGCTACGATAACCGGCTTGTTCTGTAGTTCGGGTTGAGTCACCTTTTCAACAGAAGCATAAAATGATTGCATATCAACTAAAAAGATCGTTCGATTCATCTGCTTATTTCACTCCTCAGAAGTCAAATTGAAAGAACATCTCTTGTGGCTCTTATTTTAATCGAACAAACGTTCCTTATCAAGTTGTATTTTCTTCCTAACCAAAAAACCTGAGCCTATTATTTAATAGACTCAGGTTTCTCGAATTAGTTTTGACTGTTTTTAAAACTTTGGTAGTTTTTATTACCACCAGATAAATTATAAACATCTTTAAATCCGTGATTAATTAAAATGTTTTGAGCTGCATTACCAGTCACACCTTTATTACAGTATGTCACTGTTGTTAGCGCCGGATTGAGTTGACTTGCTTCTGAACGCAATTTAGCTAACGGAAGATTGATCGCACCATCAACACGTGACGCTTCATACTGCTTCGCTGCACGTGTATCAATAATTTGGAGCTCCTCACCATTCGAAATTCTAGTCACTAATTCTTCAGGTGTGATCAATTTATTCTTCAGTTCAATCGCATTTTCGAGTGCCATTCCTGTATACATCACGGGGTCTTTTGTCGTGCTAAACGGTGGTGCATAAGCTAAATCAAGATGGAAAAGATCATCAACTTTCGCTTTAAACGAAAGTGCCGTCGCGAAGACATCAATCCGTTTATCAACACCATCTTCACCAACAATTTGTACTCCAAGTAGGCGTTTTGTACGTCTGTCGGCAATTGCTTTAATGACCATTTCTGCACCACCAAGGTATTCCGCTTTTGCCGGCTTAATATTGTGGAGTACCTCAATATCAAAGCCTTCAACACGTGCCTCTTGCTCAGTTAAACCCGTGTACCCGACAGTTAAGCCAAATACCCTTAAAATACCTGTCCCTAGTATACCTCTGTGTGCCAGAGTACCGCCTGTCATCGCATCCCCTGCGATACGCCCCATCTTATTCGCTGTCGAACCTAACGGACGATAAAGTGACTTTTCTGTTATAACTGAAAAACTTTCCGCCACGTCACCAACAGCATAAATATTGGGTAAGTTCGTTTGCATCTGTTGATTGACCTTAATTGCGCCGGATTCACCACGCGCAATCGCCGTACCCTCTATTAGCTTTGTATTTGGTTTGACACCTGTTGCTAAAATAACGAGGTCTGAATCAATCGTATTGCCACTACTTGTTGTAACTGTTTTTTTAGTAATCTGTGTGACCGACTCTCCAAGTGACAGTGTCAGCTTATTTTTCCGCAATTCTTCTGCTATTCTAAAAGCCATATCGCGATCTAAGTGTGGCATCACTTGATTTTCACCCTCAATTAACGTCACTTCTAAACCACGCGCTGTCAGTTGTTCTGCCATTTCCAATCCGATAAAACCAGCACCAATAATTGTTGCATTTCCAGATTTATTCAGCGTAATATACTGATCGATAGCTGCTGCACTTTGAATGTTACGAACCGGAAATACGTGACTCTGATCTACACCATCAATTTGAGGTACTTTTGGCGATGCACCTGTCGCCAAGACTAACGTGTCATAGTGATCCACTTTCGTTTCATGCGTTGTTAAATTTTTAACAGTGACTGTTTTCGCATTCGAATCAATTGCTGTCACTTCATGACGTGTATGAATATCGACATTGTAACGTTTTTTAAACCAGTCAGCATTTCTTGGTGTTAACGTTGCTAAATCGTCAATCTCTCCACCTAAAAAATAAGGAATACCACAAATTGAATAGGATATATCATAATCACGATGATAGATTGTGATTTCGGCCTGCTCATCATTTCTCCGAGCTTTTGCCGCCACCGACGTTCCCGCTGCAACAGATCCAATAATAACTATTTTCATCTCTACACCTCCACTTGTTTGAGCTTAATTTAGTGAAAAATAAACTAACTTAAAACATTTTAACTATGCCTTTGGAAACCAGTGTTTCGTTTGATTTGCGATTCTTACTAATAGGAGCATGAGCGGAACTTCAGTTAAGACGCCGACAGTCGTTGCTAAAGCAGCCGGAGACTGCATCCCGAATAAGGCAATTGCAACCGCTACTGACAACTCAAAAAAGTTAGACGCACCAATCATACTCGCGGGTGCAGCAATATCAAAAGGTAATTTCATTAACTTAGCTGCGAAATAAGCAATCGTGAAAATTAGAAACGTTTGAATGGATAACGGCACTGCAATCAACAGAATGTGCAATGGGTTATTTAAAATCACATCACCTTGGAATGAGAATAAAAGTACTAACATTAGTAGTAAGCCTGCGATTGTAATCCCATCAAATTTCGGTAAAAATTCATTTTCAAAATAATGAAGTCCTTTTCGCTTTGTAACGAACACTCTCGTTAAAATACCACCTGCTAACGGAATTGCTACAAACAGGACGACAGATAGGATCAGTGTGTCCCAAGGCACAGTCACATCACTTACACCGAGCAATAATTTAACAATCGGAATAAATGCAATCAGGATAATTAAATTATTTGTTGCAACTTGAATGACCGTATACGCTGGATTTCCTTTTGTTAAATGGCTCCAAACAAAGACCATCGCTGTACAAGGAGCAGCTCCAAGTAAAACAGCCCCAGCTAAATAGCCATCAGCAATGTCAACTGGAATCAGTTGCTTAAATACAACAAATAAAAAGAAACTTGAAATTGCAAACATTGTAAATGGCTTAATCAACCAATTTATGATCCAAGTCAAATAAAGACCTTTTGGATTCTTACCGACATTTTTAATACTTTGAAAATCAACCTTCATCATCATCGGATAAATCATAATCCAAATCAAGATTGCTGTCGGGATTGAAATACTTGCATACTCAAATTTCCCTAAAAACTCTGGGATCACAGAGAAGTATTTGCCAATTAAAATACCTACTCCCATACAAGCGATCACCCAGACCGTTAAATATTTATGAAAAAAACTAATTTCTGACGTTTGTTTATCTGTCATCTTCGCACCTCTTTTTTTGTTATCAGATAAATGGGCACTAACAACATTCAATTCGTGTCCCATTTTCTTCGAGCTCTCTTATTTTCTCATCTTGATTAGGTAATTGATCAAGAATTGTTTTAATAAATGGATAATACTCACTTGATTTATCGACAGAGTAAAATGTCCATTGACTATTTCTTTCTTCTTCAACTAGGCCTAAATCTTTTAATTTCCTTAAATGTTGGCTAATTGACGGCTGACTCATCTTGAAGATCTCAACAAATTCACACACACAACAAGCGTGATTTTCAATCAACTTCATCATCGTTAATCTCGTCTTATCGCCGAGTAGCTTTAAGATGAGTGTCGCTTGTTCCATCTCGATCGATGTATTAATCATCCTATTTCTCCTTTCAAAATTATTTCTTATATAAGTATATGCTTATATACTTATCTGTTCAAGTAAATTTTATGTAAAGTTTTTCATAAAATAAAAAAGAGCCATAGATGATCGGAATCACCTGGCTCTTTTAAGTTTTATTTAATTGAATATTGCATGCTTTTGTTTAATCCAAGGTTTTAATTTAGCAAAGAGCGGAATAAATAGTAACGACACAATGACGCCTTTAACTAAATTAAACGGAATAACACCCGCAAATATTGTCCCGATCATCACGACACTCGACATGTCACCCCAGCCCATAATAACACTGTAAATTGGCAGGAGCACAAAGTAATTTAAGATACCCATCGCGATTGTCATAATAACCGTTCCAGTAATCAAGCCGGAAACAAGACTTTTATCACCTTTATATTTGTGATAAATGATTGAAATTGGAACGACAAAAGTGATCCCAGCTACAAAATTTGCAAATACCCCGACTGGATCAGCTGCACCAGTAAACAGTAAATAAAGCAAGTTTTTGATTAACTGCACAACGACACCAGCCATCGGTGAGAAGATCAAGGCAGCTAACAAAGTAGGCACCTCGCCAAAATCAACTTTTAAATATTGCGGGAGAAACGGTAAGGGAAAGTTCAAGAAAAGTAACACCATTGAAATCGTCCCAAATAGTGACAAGATAATAAGTTTTAATAATTTTGATGATTGATTTTTCATAATCAACATCCTCCTTCATCTTTTTAAATATCGATTAAAATCTATACTTTGATGAAGGGAGAGTAATTTTCTTGACCAAATAAAAAATCCTAAAGCAGATAAGGGCTTTAGGATAAATAGGTATCAAGAAATAAATGGCTACGCCAAATCACTCTTAATCTTCTCCCATCCAGACTTTAACTGTCGGTTCTGGAATCGCACCAGATCAACCACTAAAAAAGTGGGTCACGGACTTACAACACGAATGTTGCTTACCGTCGGTCGGGAATTACACCCTGCCCCGAAGATTCAATCGATATTCATTTAT
>CAZONN010000019.1:1464-8744 GCA_964581235.1 uncultured Amphibacillus sp. | reverse complement strand
AATCCTCTAATGGATTTAAATTTTCTTCACCAGTTAAACCAGCAATAAATTCAACTAACAGTTCAATTTCTTCTTCGATATCTTGCATGCTGACTGTTTCAACTGGTGAATGCATGTAACGTAATGGCAAGGATACTAATGCTACTGGAACACCCTTACCTGTTAAACGCATCCGGTCTGCATCTGTCCCTGTATGGCGCGGTGTTAACTCATATTGAATAGCCATATCAAGTTTTTCAGCTGTATTTTCTAACCACTGATTAATTTTGCGATTAATCGGCGCCCCTTTTGCAATAACCGGACCACCTTCTAATTTTACTGCCCCATATTTATTTCGGTTAACATTCGGATGATCGGTTGCAAATGTCACATCACAGGCTAATGCCATTGTTGGCTCAATCCCCGCCGCTGCAAAATAAGCACCACCCATGTTCGTCTCCTCATTAACCGTACTCGCCGCATAAACCCCAACTTTAAGATCACGATCAGCTAATTTCCGTAAAACTTCCGCAACGATAAATGCACCTGTTCGGTTATCAAGCCCACGACCTGCAATGTAGCGATCCATTAAAATTTCTGGTTTTCGATCATAAACAATTAAATCTCCAATTTGAACTAACTTTTCAACTTCAGCTTTTGATTTTGCACCAACATCAATAAATAAATCAGTTAAATCAAAGTCACCTTTAATTCCACCAAGATGCTGAGCATTGACACCGATCACACCGATCAGTTCTTGACCATAACCTTGAATTCGTACTTTCATCCCAATTGCTGCTTTCTGATTGACTCGGCCAACTTCATCAAAATAAATAAACCCGTCCTCATCAATGCGGTTAACGACAAACGCAATTTCATCAATATGACCTGCAAGTAAAACTTTGAAATCCGCCTCTTTATTTAAAACACCAATCGCATTACCAGCATGATCTGTCAAAATTTCATCAGCAAAATCCTTTACATAATTGATCCATTTCTTTTGAATTTCAACTTCCATACTTGATGGGGATGGTGTATTTAGCAATTCTAATAAAAAACTTTGATTTTCTAACGCCATTATTATGCCTCCTTTTCAACTTTTGATATCATACCAAAACTTCACTAACAAATGTATATAAAACAGAAAAACTCACAAGCGCCCGAAGTCGCAGGTGAGTTTTTCACAAATGATTATAGACGCTTTTCTAACTCTTCTTTTTCTTTTTCAAAACCTGGCTTACCAAGTAAAGCAAACATATTCGTCTTGTATGCTTCAACACCTGGTTGATCAAATGGATTAACCCCTAGTAAGTAACCACTGACGGCACATGCTTTTTCAAAGAAATAAACGATGTAACCAAATGTATAAGCATCTAGTTCTGGTAAGTGAATAATTAAATTAGGAACTTGACCGTCTGTATGAGCAAGCATCGTCCCTTGATACGCCTTTTCATTAACAAAATCGATCGTTTGACCAGCAAGATAGTTTAATCCATCTAGGTCTTGTGCTTCTTCTTCAAGCGTCAAATCATGTCGTGGTTTTTCAACATGTAAAACCGTTTCAAATAGATCACGACGACCTTCTTGAACGTATTGTCCCATTGAGTGCAAGTCTGTTGAGAAGTTAGCTGAAGCTGGGAAAATCCCTTTGAAATCTTTCCCTTCGCTCTCACCAAACAGCTGCTTCCACCATTCAGAGAAATACTGAAGTGCTGGCTCGTAGTTTATTAACATCTCAATTGTTTTCCCTTTATTATAAAGGACATTTCGGATCGCCGCATACTGATATGCAGGGTTTTCTGTAAGGTTAGGTGAAGCTAATTCAGCTTGTGCTTTTTGAGCACCAGCCATAATCGCATCAATATCAACACCTGATACTGCAATTGGAAGTAACCCAACAGCTGTTAATACAGAGTAACGACCACCAACATCGTCAGGAATCACAAAGCTTTCATAACCTTGTTCATCTGCAAGTGTTTTTAGTGCGCCTTTTGCTTTATCTGTTGTTGCAAAAATACGCCCTTTTGCTTCTTCAGCACCATACTTTTCTTCAAGGTGTTTACGGAAAAGTCGGAATGCAATCGCAGGCTCAGTGGTTGTCCCACTTTTTGATATCACGTTGATTGAAACATCTTTACCTTCCAACAAATCGAAAACGTCTTTTGTATAAGTCGAGCTAATACTATTTCCAACAAAAATAACTTGTGGTGTTTTGCGCTGCTCTTTTGGTAAAGCATTGTAGAATGAGTGGTTAAGCATATCAATTGCTGCACGAGCACCTAAATATGAGCCACCGATTCCGATGACTAATAGAACATCAGAATCTGCTTTAATTTTTTCAGCAGCTTTTTTAATTCGGACAAATTCTTCTTTATCGTAGTTTTCCGGTAAATCGACCCAACCTAAAAAGTCATTACCAGCACCTGTTTTATTGTGCACCATTTCATGAGCTAGTTTAACAGGCTCTTTCAAATAGTCTAATTCGTGTTCACCAAAAAACGGCAACGCTTTATCATATTCAAAGCGGATGTGTGTCATCTGATTACCCCCATAATAATAGTCTAATCTAAAGATACCTAAATAATGGCTTAAAATCAAGCCTGAAATACAATATTTGTGTTTGTATTTGTAAGATTGTGAATAATTAAATGTTCGAGAGGCTTTTTTTAAAAAAAACTGTTTCTAAATAATCAAAAAGAAAAACCAGATCAAGTGTAAGGATACTGACCTGGAAAGTTTCAATTATTTAGCTTACTCTGATTGTTTCAACCACTCACTAAGCTTGTCTTTTAACGTATTAAATCCTTGCTCATCTTGTTGTTGATATTGAGCAGGTGCAGATTGTTTTCTCTGCTGAGGTTGCTTTGGTGCTTCCTCTGTTGCACGAATTGATAAAGAATATTTATTTTTAGCCTCATCAATCGACAAGATCTTCACGTTAACTTCATCACCAACTGAGATATGCTCATTGATATCTTTGACGAATCCGTGAGTTAGCTCAGAAATATGAACAAGTCCTTGAACTTGATCATTCAAAGCGACAAATGCTCCGTATGGCTGTACACCCGTTACTTTCCCTGTTAATACTTGACCTTCTGCTAATTTTTCCGACATAATAACAACTCCTGTTTTTGTTTGACAAATCGATAACGATCACGCTGATCGCTGGATTCACCGAATGATTTTATACACAATTATATATTCTACCATAGATTAAAAATAAACGACAATATTTTCACTCAAATGATTTTATTACGACAATCTTTCCAATTTGAACAATTCATGCGTGTAAAATTGTTTATATGTTATAATACTGTCCAATATCAATCAAAATATGACAGAGGAGATGAGTAATTAATGATGAATTTTGAATCCTTACCTAATCGAAAAGGAACCCGTTCAGTTAAATGGGATCTTGTCAAAGACACGTTTGGCTCTGAAGATATTCAACCGATGTGGGTCGCTGATATGGACCTAGAAATTGCCGATCCAATCAAAACAGCACTCGTTGATCGAATTGATCATGGTATTTTTGGTTATACGACAACCGATGAACAATTAGATCGCACCGTTCAACAATGGTTGGTGAAGCAACATGGCTGGGAGATAGATCCAGACTGGCTGATTTATAGCCCTGGTGTGATTCCAACAATCCATATGACAATTTTAACGCAAACCAATCCAGGCGATAAAATTTTAATTCAAACACCTGTCTATCACCCGTTTCAAAGAATTATTAAAAGTCATCAACGTGAATTAGTAACCAACTCACTTATTTTTCATGAGGGACGATATACCATTGATTTTACTGATCTCGAAGAAAAATTCAAACAAGGTGTTAAAGTGATGCTTTTTTGTAGCCCTCATAACCCTGTTGGACGAGTTTGGACAGAAGAAGAATTAACTAACGTTTTGCAACTTGCGGAAAAATATAACGTCTTGATCATTTCTGATGAAATTCATGCTGATCTCATTTTTAAACCTGCTAAGCATACACCAATTGGATCATTGGATTCAGCGATTAGCGATCAGATTATCTCTTGTTTTTCGCCAACTAAAACATTTAATTTGGCTGGGTTACAAGTTTCCTATGCGGTTATTCCTGATAAAAAATTGCGCAATGAAATTTTAGCTATCTTTGCAAAGTATGGGCTTAATTCATTAAATACACTAGGAATTACCGCATTAGATGCAGCTTACCAATCTGGGGATGAGTGGTTAGCTGGCTTACTACAATTACTTGAACAAAATTATCAGCTTATTGAAGATACATTTGCAGGTCATGAAGAAATTGACGTGATTCGGCCAGAGGGTACTTATTTAATTTGGCTCGACTGTCGAAAAATGAATCTGTCACAAAGCGAGTTAGTTAAATTTATGGCTGAAGAGGCTAAGGTAGGTTTGAACAACGGATCAACATTTGGTGAAGAAGGTCGTGGTTTTATGCGTCTTAACATCGCAAGTCCGACAGCTTACATTAAAGCAGGTGTTGATAAAATCGTTGCTGCACTTGAACGCAGATAAAAAGTCAAAAAAAGAAAGATCTATTCACGTGAGATAGATCTTTCTTTTTTATTATTCTCCTAGTTGTTCGCGAATAGCTTTCGATACGCCTTCAATGGCTTCTGCCTCGTCTGGACCTTCGCAAGTTATTCTGATTTCTGCTCCTTTAGGCACTCCTAAAGACATGACACCCATAATTGATTTTAAGTTTACTGTTTTTCCGTTATAGTGCATTTGGACGTCAGATTCATATTGTCCCGCTTTATTCACTAATAGTGTTGCAGGACGTGCGTGAATCCCAGTATCATCTGTAATTGTAAACGTTTGCTCTTTCATTCTTATTCCTCCCAACTATGATCACCATTTTTAACAATCTATTTTAATTAGAAAATAGATTACTTATGACTATTATATACTAATATTAACATGGAATGAACTAAAATGTTTAGATTATGATGTTTAACCGAAATATTTTATTAAACCACCCTTTTAAGACCTGCTATTAATTTGTAATCATGAATAAGTTGTGATAAATTTAAATGACTAAACTAGATTGGGGGCGTGACAATTGAGTACACATATAGGTGCAGGGCAAGGCGAGATCGCTGATAAGATTTTATTACCTGGTGATCCACTTCGGGCAAAGTATATTGCCGAAAACTTTTTAGAAAACCCGATTTGCTATAACGAGGTACGTGGCATGCTGGGATATACAGGAACTTATAAAAATGAACGTATCTCAGTTCAAGGTACAGGAATGGGGATCCCATCGATCTCGATTTATGTCAATGAACTGATTCAAGATTATGATGTACAAAAATTAATTCGTGTCGGGACTTGTGGTGCAATTCAAAAAGATGTTAAAGTACGTGACGTTATTTTAGCTCAAGGCGCAACGACAGACTCACAAGTTAATCGCATGGTATTTGGTGGAATCGACTTCGCACCACTTGCTGACTTCAACTTACTTAAAAATGCATACCGAGTCGGCACCGACAAAAAACTTAAATTAAGAGTCGGAAATGTGTTTACAAGTGATAGCTTTTATCGCGATAATGGATTAGAGTTACTTGGTAAGTTAGCTGACTACCAGGTGTTAGGTGTGGAAATGGAAGCAACAGCTCTTTACACCCTTGCAGCAAAATTTAATCGCCAAGCATTGGCAATTTTGACCGTATCTGATCATGTCTTAACCGGTGAAGAGACATCCGCGAAGGAACGCCAAACAACATTTAATGAAATGATTGAAGTCGCTTTAGATACAGCAATTATGGATTAATCCAAAGAGTTTGTCGCTAGGCAAACTCTTTATTAAAATTAGATTGTTAACCTAAATAATTTAAGGTTAACATTAAAGGAGTATAACTAATATGAAGATTTCTACTGTTGAGCTATGCTATAGTGCAATATTTATTTGTCTGATGGCAATCGGAGCAAATCTGACGGCCTGGCTACCATTTCTCGCGATTCCGATCGCTGGCGTATCCGTGCCACTCTCACTGCAAACATTTATCAGCATCTTAGCGGGCTTGTTGCTTGGAAAACGAGTTGGAACGCTATCGATGATTGGCTATCTCTTACTTGGTCTTATGGGTGTACCTGTCTTCGCTCAAATGCAAGGTGGATTATTTGTTTTGATTAATTACACTGGCGGTTTCTTATTATCGTTCATCTTTGTCGCCTATGTTACCGGCTTGCTAACGGAACGCAAACAAATTGTTACGCGAAGATTAACGATTTATGTTTGCATCGTTGGCGTAATGGTTAATTACATCATAGGTATTAGTTACATGTATCTGGCGATGAATGTTTGGCTCGGACTTGAGCTTGGCTACTTAACAGCTTGGGTATCAATGGTACCTTTTTTTATTAAAGACATCGGTTTAGCCTTAGTTGCAGCTTTAGTTTTTCAGCGTTATTATCGGATCTTCCCGGTTATTTCATCACGATTAAAGACAAATTTTTAACTTGATCTATATGACTTTGCTAAAATACTTGTGCTATAATAATCGATAGTATTTGATTTGTGATTGAAAGGATGTGTCAAGAGTGGCTCTGTTTGAAAATTTTCCATTAATGATCGCCTTATTTGCGATTCTTTTTGCTCAAGGGATCAAGGTCCCAATTCATTATATAGCTACTAAAGAATTCAAACCAGGCCTTGCATTTAGTACAGGTGGTATGCCAAGTAGCCACTCAGCTGCAGTTGCCGCCGTGACAACTGGCGTTGGAATTGAACATGGAATCGGCTCAGGTATTTTTGCAGTGTCCTGTGTGTTCAGCATCATCATTATGTTTGATGCAACCGGGATTAGAAGGCAAGCTGGTGAACAAGCGATCGTTTTGAACATGCTTGTCAAAGACTTTCAATATTTCCTTGAAGAAGCCAAAGTATGGTCAAAGAAAAAGGAATTTGAAAAGAAGCAAGAACTAAAAGAATTATTAGGTCATCAGCCAATCGAAGTTTTTTTCGGGGGATTAACAGGAATTGTTCTGGCCTTACTTGCTTACCCACTTTTTTAACCCAAAAATAAAAGCAATGCTAAAGTGAAACTGCACTCTCACTTTACCATTGCTTTTTAATTCGTTAACAACTATACGTCAATCACTTGATGATCCCCGTTTGATTTAAAGGCTGCGATTGCTTCAGTTTTATAATCAAAATTGATTGTACGTATCTGGTAGTTTTCGCTTGAGAGCGACGCTGTTAACTGGTTGATTGGATAAATATCAACCAATGTCATATTGGAGACGACACTTACAGTTGTCAAACCCGCAAAAATAAAGACAATTGTAAA
>CAZONN010000019.1:0-1364 GCA_964581235.1 uncultured Amphibacillus sp. | reverse complement strand
GTAAAGTATTTTTTTCATTTTAGACACCCTTCCTAATTGGACAGGATAACCAAAATTAACTAAATATATACTTATTTTCTTTTTCTGAGTTGCATCCTAACTAACTTCCAGCCACCGATTTGATATAAAAATTGATAATCAGATAATTTTTTTAAAAATGCAACTGGTCTTCCGAAGATTTTCCGACCTTTTGACGTCACACCAATGGCATCTTTTGTTCCAATTGACGCAATCGTGCCTCGATTTTTAAATTTAAACGGAAGTGTTTGTCCTGAGCCTGATAACTTAATGAGGAAGTTATCAACAGCCAGCTTAGCCTTCTGAATCGCAATATCAGCGTTGGGTAAATAGGCACGCCCAGATTGATCCCTGACAATCGCCACATCACCTATTAAAAAGATATTTTCAAATCCAGGAGCCGTTAAGTCAGGCTCTACCTCAACACGACCAAGTGTCGTTCGGAAATTTGCTTCTTCAATCAACGAGTGACCTTTGACACCAGCCGTCCAAACAAATAAATCGGCTTGGATATCTTCAACAATTCCTGACTGTTCAATTTTAACGCTGTTTTTTCTCAATGACTTAATTTTAGTTTTTAATCTAAATTCTACAGCTCGATCTTCTAATTGTTGCATCGCATATTCACCTAGTTCTAAATCAAATTCCGGTAAAACTGTTGATTCATGCTCAATCGAAAGCAGTTTAATTTTTCGGCGATCGATTCCTTTTTCTTCACAAATCAGTGGTAAACGTTCAGTTAACTCACCAAGCAGGACGACCCCGGTAAACCCACCACCACCAATAACAAATTGAAGTTCCCGTGTCATATCAGTCTGGCGATACTGATCTAACAGCGCCAAAATCTGATCGTACAATTGTGTCGCACGCTCGAGTGTCGTAATTGAATAGGCATACTCATTTAAACCTGGAATTTGAAATGAATCAATCTCAGAACCTAATCCAACAAACAGATAGTCATATCCATATGAGCCTTGGTCAGTTTTAACAATTTGCTGATTCGGATCAAGCTCCAACACTGTTTCTTGAACTAAATTTACTTTAACTAAATCAAGTAACTCTCGAAGGTCGAAAGTAGAATCTTCAACAGAGTGCGAACCAACGGCATTCCGATGTAACCAAATCGTTTGATAATGATATTTATTTTTGTTAATTAACGTCAACTCAATTGCTTGACTAGGCTTTTGTTTTTGTAATTTCATGACTGCGGTTAATCCTGCATAGCCCGCACCTAGAATAACTACTTTTATCGGGGTCATACTAAACCCTCCTATACGACTGATCAAGTCTTTTCTGTCACAATCTTGTCATATTTATCTTAGCGGTTTTAGGAGTTTTTTTCAAAC
>CAZONN010000018.1:0-16309 GCA_964581235.1 uncultured Amphibacillus sp. | reverse complement strand
ACACCGATTTGACCGTAGACCATTTCCTCACTCTGTGTCGCATTTGGTGTCACGATAAGATCAAACTCTTCTCCAGCTCGATCAACAGTCATTATTAATTCTTGTTCAGGACTGTTTTGCACAATCAATTGAAAATCAACCCAAGTAGAAATAGACTCGCCATCAATTGAGGTAATCTCGTCTCCCTGATTAAATCCAGCTGTTTCTGCTGGACTATTTGGTGTAATTTCACCTAATTTTGCTGCTTCTGATGGTATACCTTGTAATGAACCCATCATAAAAAATAAGACAGCTGTTAAAACAAAGTTCATTAACGGTCCAGCAAATAGTTGCAGTGCACGTTGACGCTTTGATTTAGAAGCAAATTGACGATTATAAGGAGCAATTTGAGTAGCGACTTCATCCATAATGTAATCCGCATTCTCAGCCACCGAATAAGTCTGTAGCTCTTCTTCGCCAACCAAACTACCTGTAATAATAAGTTCGTGTTCAAGATCAGATCGTTCAACTTCAATTACATGTGCTTGTGGATGTTTGGCTTTATTATTAATAATAATTTGATTAATTTTATTATCTTCATTAAATGTCAAGCCAATATGCTGCCCTGGCTTTAAATCAATAATTTCGGGGTCTTCACCAGCAACTCTTACATAGCCACCCATTGGTAAAATCCGAATCGTATATAAAGTTTCTGATTTTTTAATAGAAAAAATCTTTGGACCAAAGCCGATCGCAAACTCTCTCACAAGCATACCTGTTTTTTTAGCAACAATAAAATGACCAAACTCATGTACAAAAACAAGTAAACCAAACATGAGAATAAAAGCTATTATGGTATTCACTTAGATCTCACTCCTCTTTATCCGATAAATTGAATTAAGTGTAAAAATGGAAAGACAAATAACCAGCTATCAAACCGGTCAAGGATCCCACCATGACCAGGTAATAAACGACCTGAATCTTTGACGCTATAATGCCTCTTCAGACCAGATTCAACTAGATCACCAGTTTGTCCAACTAGACTAGCAAAAAACGAGACAATCATAACGACAACCCATGAATCATGAACTGGAAAAATAAAATTAAATACAGTACCCGCAACAACTGCCATCAGCGCACCACCAATTGCACCCTCTATTGTCTTTTTAGGGCTGATCTCAGGTAGTAACTTATGCTTTCCAAATAAATTGCCAGAAAAATAAGCACCACTATCAGTAATTAAGATAACTGCAATTGCAAAAAAAACATACTCTAAACCAATTTCACGACTAGCGACAAAATAATGGAAGCCTAAACCAATATATAGTGTTCCCAAAATTAAAAAGCCCGCATCATCAAAAGTAAATTTGTTTTTCAGTATAACAGTATATGACAAGACAGCTAAAGAAATTATAAATAATAGTTCAATTTTATTAATGGCGTTCGGTAAGACATCTGTTATCACCGAATCTGGTAACAATAAGATCCATAAAAGCAAGATTGCCAAAGCAACTGGAACTTTGTAAGCCGTCAGTTTTCGCATTCTTAGGAGCTCAATTAATCCAATTGAACTAATCAATACCATCACAATCGATAGTGGCCATCCACCATAAATAACGAAGGGGAAAAAGAATAAAATGGCAACGATTGCTGTGATTGTTCTTTTTAACATGTATACACACCTACTCTTTCCTTTTATAAACCACCATATCTTCTTTTTCTTTGTTGATAGGCTATTAATGCTTGTTTAAATTCAGTTTCGGAGAATGCTGGCCAATATGCGTCAGTGAACCAGAATTCTGTGTACGCGAGTTGCCATAACAGAAAGTTACTCAATCTGATTTCTCCACTTGTACGTATTAATAAATCGGGCTCTGGTAAATGCGATGTATATAAGCGATCATTGATCGTTTGTTCATTGATTTGATCTGGAGTTAATTTATTTAAACGAATGTCTTCTGCAATTGATTTAACCGCATCAACCATCTCTAAGCGACTCCCATAGTTCATCGCAATATTTAGGATTAAACCAGTATTGTCTTTTGTTTTATTGATGGCATTGTTGATTGCTTTTTGCGTATAAGTAGGCAGTTTTTCAGTTTGCCCAATCATTTCTATTTTAACATTTTCTTTAATTAAATCTGGTAAATAGACATTTAAAAACTCTTGTGGAAGTTTCATTAAAAAGTTGACTTCTCGTTCAGGCCTTTTCCAATTCTCAGTTGAAAAAGCATACAAGGTTAATACTTTTACTTTGTATGTATTAGCAACCTCAACAATATGTTTGACATTGTCCATCCCCTGTTTGTGACCAGATACTCTAGGTAACCCACGTTCTTTCGCCCAACGTCCATTACCGTCCATAATGATTGCCACATGATGTGGGATAATATTTATTTCACTATCTTTTTTATACGTCACTTTTTTCTTTTTTATGAAAGGCCAATAGTTAAATGCCATCTTTTTCCCTCCATTACTCAACAATCATAAATGATAATAGTGATGGTAAATTAACCCTCTATCTAAAGCAGTAGACGTATTTTCATTTACTTTATCGCTATTTTTCTTTATCCATATGATCCTTTGATACCTTGTTCCAGTTTACCATGTAATGGCTTGGGAATCACTAGTATTCTTTAATAAAAAGAAAAAGGTGCAACAAAAGAATCCGCTTTTGTAACACCCTTACTCTTGTGAAATTCGTTATACTTCCATAATTTCCACTTCTTTGTCTGCAACAAGTGAATCAATCTGACCAATAAACTTATCCGTTTCAGCTTGAACGTCATTTTGGTATTGACGTAATTCATCCTCAGTAATATTATTGTCTTTTTGATCTTTCTTTAATTGGTCGTTAGCATCCCGTCTGATATTTCGAATTTGAACTTTTGATTCTTCGGAGAATTTCCCTACAACTTTAACAAGTTCCTTACGACGTTCTTCTGTTAGTGGTGGGATAACAATTCGAACAATATTTCCATCACTTGATGGTGCTAATCCGAGATCAGCTTTTTGAATGCCTTTTTCAATCTCGCCGATTGATGACTTATCAAATGGTGTAACAACCAACATTCTAGCTTCGGGTGCATTAATCGTTGCTAATTGATTCAAAGGAGTTGTAGCACCATAATAATCAACCACTACACTATTTAAGATAGCTGGGTTAGCGCGACCTGCACGAACAGTTGCTAAGCTTTTTTGAAAAGATTGAATCGCTTGGTCCATTTTTGTCTGAATATCTTTAATAATTGCTTCTGACATGTTTATTTCCCCTTTACAATAGTTCCTATTTTTTCACCTAAAACAGCTCTTTTAATATTGCCTTCTTTACCAATTGAAAAAACTAACAGAGGTAATTCATTATCCATACATAATGATGATGCAGTTGAGTCCATCACACCTAACTCTTCATTGAGTACTTGCATATAAGTGAGTTCTTCGTATTTCGTTGCATTCGGGTCAATTTTTGGATCCGCTGTATAGACACCATCAACGTTATTTTTAGCCATTAAAATGATTTCAGCATTTATTTCAGCAGCTCTTAATGCAGCTGTTGTGTCTGTTGAGAAGTAAGGATTTCCTGTACCTGCAGCAAAGATAACAACACGTTTTTTCTCGAGATGACGCATCGCTCTTCTTCTAATATAAGGTTCAGCAACTTGTCTCATCTCAATCGATGTTTGTACTCGGGTTGATACACCTATATTCTCCAAACTATCTTGAAGAGCCAAAGAATTCATAATCGTTGCTAACATTCCCATATAGTCAGCGTTAGCACGATCCATACCCATCTCACTACCTACCTTACCGCGCCAGATATTTCCACCACCCACAACAATTGCTGTTTCTACACCAAGCTCGACAATTTCCTTCACCTGTTCTGCGATTGATTGGATAATTTTCGGTTCGAGTCCATAGCCTAAATCACCACTTAATGCCTCACCACTTAATTTTAGTACAATTCTTTTATAGTGTGCTTTCGTCATGTTAACCTCCATTATGTAGATTATAATTATATTTTACACTAACTTTTATAAGGAAACAATTGATACGCGAAATTCATGATCGAGTAAAATCGTTAAAGAAAAGGGAACACGAAGAAGTGTTCCCTTAATTAACATCGTAATTAGTTCTTCATTTGACTGCGAACTTCTTCGGCAAAGTTCTCTTCGCGTTTTTCAATACCTTCTCCAACTTGGTAACGTGTGAATGCATTGATTGTCGCTCCTTTATCAGCAACTAATTTTTTCACTTTAACATCTGGATCTTTAACAAAACTTTGCTCTAATAAGCTAATATCCTCAAAGAATTTACCTAAACGGCCTTCAACCATTCTTTCAACAATATTTTCTGGTTTCCCTTCGTTTAGAGCTTGTTGTTTTAATACTTCTCTTTCTCTTTCGATCAGCTCAGCATCAACATCATCACGAGAAACGAACGTAGGATTAACAGCAGCAATATGCATCGCAATATCTTTTGCAAAATCTTCGTCTGTTGTTCCTTCCAATACAACTAATGCGCCAATTGTACCGTTTAAGTGTGTATACGCACCGAATGCATCTGCATCTGTTTTATTAGCAATAACAAAACGACGTAGTGTGATTTTTTCACCGATTGTTGCAACTGCTTTATTAATGTATGTTTCAATCGTATCACCATTGCCGTGAAGCTGTTGTTTTAATGCTTCTTCTAAGTCTGCTGGCTTTTGTGATAACAAGTGTTCTGCTAAATCTTGAACAATATTCTTAAATTGATCATTTTTTGTAACGAAATCTGTTTCACAGTTAATTTCTAGTAAGACAGCTGTATTGCCATCAATTAAAGTATAAGCTGTACCTTCAGCCGCGATACGGTCTGCTTTTTTAGCTGCACTTGAAATACCTTTTTCACGTAGGTAATCAATTGCTTTCTCCATATCACCTTCAGTTTCTTGTAAAGCTTTTTTACAGTCCATCATTCCTGCACCAGTTTTTCCACGTAATTCTTTTACCATAGCTGCTGTAATTTTCATCTATATTTCCTCCTTATGATTGTTAAGCGTAGATTTCTATAAAAAAGGTGATAAAAGGTTCCCCCCTTATCACCTCTTTAACTTGTTATTCTTGTTCAACAGGTGTGTTTTCTACTGCTTCTTCAGTTGTAACTTCAACTTCAGCTTCAACAGCTTCTGCTTTCGTTACTTCTTCAGTTTCTTCACCTTGTTTAGCTTCTAAAATTGCATCTGCCATTGTTGAAGTTAATAATTTAACTGCACGAATCGCATCATCGTTTGCTGGGATTATATAATCAATTTCATCCGGATCACAGTTTGTATCAACAATTCCAACAATAGGAATGTTAAGTTTTCTTGCTTCCGCTACCGCGATACGCTCTTTACGCGGATCAACCACAAATAATGCGTCAGGAAGTCTCTTCATATCTTTAATTCCACCCAAGAATTTAACTAAGCGATCTTTTTCTTTTAAAAGATTAACTGTTTCTTTCTTAGGTAAAACATCAAATGTGCCGTCTTCTTCCATCTTTTCGATGGATTTTAAGCGGTTAATACTTTTACGAATCGTTTCGAAGTTTGTTAACGTTCCGCCTAACCAGCGTTGGTTAATATAGTATTGACCAGAACGAATTGCTTCTTCTTTAATTGATTCCTGTGCTTGTTTCTTCGTACCTACAAACAATACAGTACCACCGTTTTCTGCAACTTCTTTTATGAAGTTATATGCTACATCAACCATTTTTACTGTTTTTTGTAGATCGATAATGTAAATGCCGTTTCTTTCCGTGAAAATATATTTCTTCATTTTCGGATTCCAACGACGTGTTTGGTGTCCGAAATGAACACCAGCTTCTAGTAGTTGTTTCATTGAAATAACTGCCATTTTTTATTCCTCCTATTTGGTTTTTTCCTCGGCTTACTTCATTTCAATAGAAAAACTAATGACTGATTAATCATTAGCACCTTCTCTATCATCCATAAGCGTGCGTATTTAACACCACAAATAACTATATCATAATCATTATTTACAAGCAAGTAATTATTGCACTACTTTTGATGAAATTTTATTAAAAGTTCAACTTCTGTTTTTCCGCGATTTAATTTCTTCGCAATTGTTTCGATTGAGTCACCACGCTCAGCTAATGATAACACTTGAGCAGCAAAGGACGGTTCAACAACAGGTTCTTCTTCCTTTGGCATAAACGGCTGATAATCTTGATACTTATCTTCCTGCAGTCTAGCTTCCATAATTGGTTTACGAGGTGGCTGTTCAACATTTATTGCTTCTATCGGCTTCTCTTGAGGCTCTCGTTTAGCTTGTTGATCAATTAGTTGAATCAGTTTATCATTTTCTTCTCGAATTTCTAATAAGTATACAGCTAATAGCTCTTCAATCTCTTTTTGTTGTTGATCGAGTGTCTGTTTTGTAATTGACGGTTGGTCTAGTTTAACTTTAAGTTGTCTAATTATCACTAGCGTAACCGCGTGAATTATAAAACTAATTAATAATAAATAGGCCATTTTAATCCCTCTTAACCGTTAATATCTATTTTGGTCCCTAAGTAAGGATGTTGAATCCTTACTTTGTGTTCTGGTTCATGATCTGGTTGATCGGTTGACTGATCGAGTTGATTATCTTGATCACTCTCATTCGTATCATTACTTAACTTGTGTCCTTCGTCAAGATTAGAAACGCTGCGACGCTTCAGATCTTCAGCTTGTTGCTGGGCTTGGGCGATAACTTCTTGCATAAATTGACCACGTTGTTGAAATTGTTCTTGAATTCGACCAACCTCTTGCGTTCGTGGTAAGGCAACTTGTAATTCAATCGATCTCCAACCCATTATGAACACGCCTTTCTTTTTTTTAGAGAGATTTGATAGTGATTTCTCCATCCTCTATATAAACTTGAGTAAATTTATGATCTGAGTCTGTTGTTCGTCGATACTTACCGAACCTAAGATCTACATTAGGATGGAGTGTTTTCTTTACAATCAAACGAGCCTTCTCTTCATCACCAATATTAACAGTTAAAGCATTGATTTTATCTTCAATCATAGCTAATTTTTTTTTTGTTACTTGTAATGTATTTTTCTGTTTGATAAGGAAAATTCGCTCTTTTGACGAAAGTCCGCCACCTATTTCCGCTTTATTCTCTAAGCTTTCACCGAGTTTTTTTAACTTTGATATCTCACTTACCAATGTGTTTCTAGCAGCGTTAAACTGACTTTCTAAGTCATATTGTCCTTTATCGATACCTATTGAAATCTCTGTTCCGGTATCCATTTTATTACCAACTTCATTAGCTACGATTGTTACTCCCGCGGAACAGCTCCCACCAATTATACTTCCTGATTGACAGTAAATATGTTCTTTGGCTACACACTCACTATGCATAATCGAGCTTTGAACATTAATACTCTGGCCAGATTCGAGTTTAGCTTGATTGATGTAGCCAATATTGATATCTCCTTCAGCATAAATTTCGCCTTTTTTTAACCCGGAAATACCTTCTGTGATCGTGACATTTCCACCGGCTTTAATATAACTTGCTTCAACTAAGCCATAGATATGAATATCACCTTCTGCTTCTACTCGATAGCCTGTAGGTACATTACCACGAATAACAACAGAACCAACAAAATCAATGTTTCCTGACTTCATTGATAAATCTTCATTAATTTCATAAGTATTATGGACATGAATTTTATTTCCTGCCACACTTAACTTCCCATTTATTTCTGAATAAAAAGATTGATCTTCTGCTTTAAAAACAACATTTTTCCCCGCCTGAACTCTGACTGACTTCGCTTTTCGGTAAGGCAATTTTTTACCGAAAATATTACTGCCCGTTTCTCCGTCAATTGGTGGAATTAAAACTGCAATTTTCTCATTTTCCTCCAGCGAAGGTATTCGTTTAATATCACGAAAATTTCGTTTATCATCTATATTGATTGAATCGCTTTGTTCAGTAACAAACGTAATCTTACCGTCAATACCATCGACAGGTACTTTCCCTTTTGCAATCGAAATTGGGAAAATAGATTCATCAAATTGAGTAGCTATCTGTTTGATTGCATCTTTATTAATACCATAAGTAATTTTATTAGCTTTTAACCAATCTCTAATTGCTTGTTCATTGATCGTATTTGCATCGTAAGGTTCAATCAATTGAGCTGTAGCAGCCATTTGATCGTCAGAAACTAGTAGCATGAAGTGATCATTTAAATCTAGCATATCATTCACCCTTTTTCATATTAAAAAACATAAAAGAACTGATTTTTAACGTTTTATGATAAAGACTGTTTTAACTTAAAGATTGCTTGTTTATGAATTTGAGAAATTCTTGACGTTGTAAGAGATAACACTTGTCCAATCTCAGTTAGCGTCAATTCGTCATGATAAAACAAACTAATGACAAGTTGTTCATTTTTATTTAAAGTTTTAATCGAATTTGCTAACTCCCTATAATTCTCTTCTTGTAACATGTGTTCCTCAGGCGATAATTGGTCTTGATCGATGATCTTGTAACCAATACCTTCTTTGTAATCGTCCGAATCATCTGATGTTTTATGCTCAATTGAAAGCAAGTTTGCAAACATCGTATCTTTATAGCTAGTTTCAACTTCATCACGCGATATATCTAAATGTTCAGCAATTTCAGTAGACGTTGGATTCCTTTGAAGTTTCTGCGTTAGTTCATTTGAAGCCTGAGCGATCTTTTTAGCTTTATCTCTAGCTGTTCGGGGAAGCCAGTCTTCTTTTCTCAATCCATCCATCACTGCCCCTCGAATTCGAAATGAGGCATACGTATCAAATTTTAAATCACGATCATAATCAAATTTTTGCAGAGCATCGTATAAGCCAAATAAAGCCAAACTTCTAATTTCGTCTCGTTGAACATTTTTTGGTAGATGGCTTGATATTCGATGTGTGTGAAAGTCAACTAAATACAGATAATGATCAACGAGTTGGTTGGCAGCGTTTTCATCTTTTCTCTTGATCCAATTTTCCCAAAGCAGGTCAACATAATTCTCTTTATTTACCACTCCAATCGCCTCGCTTTCATGGATATATAATTACTGGTCATGATGTGATGATATGAAAGTATGGATGAAGTTAGATTTCTTTTGAGCCTTGATTAATTGTGCGAATATGAAGCATTGAAGTCTCAGGTGAAAACTCGATTGTCCGTCCACTGTTCCCATGAAGATCTTCCGCAATAATTGGAATACGGTGTTCTTCGAGCATCTCTTTAACTGCTACTACATTCCGTTCACCAATCCGGAGCATATCATTTTTTACACTGAAGGCAAACATTTGTGCACCACCTGCTATTTTAGCTTTTAATGCAAATTTACGTGCACCATCTTTTAACAGTGTGTCAATTAAAATTGGAATGGCTGTATCAGCATACTTGTACTGATTAAAATCTTCTTTTTTAGAAGATTTAGAATCAGGTAACATCACGTGGGCCATTCCAGCTATCTTCATGATTGGATCAAAAATAACAACGCCCACACACGAGCCAAGACCTGATGTACGAATAACATCTGGTGCTTTCACAAAATTTAAATCAGCAATTCCTACTTTTATAACTCTAGTTTTTACAACATTCACTGATCTGCCACACCTAGTTTATTGAATATTTTTGGAAAAGATTCAGGGTCAGGTAGTAAAAAGAAATGACCCTTAATTTGTTCTTTTTTTTCAGCATGATTGTCAATAATTGTTTCAATAATTATTGCATAATCACTAATCTGGGAGAGCTCCATTAAACCTTCTGTTAAAATTGCTCCTGCCATATCGATTGTTAGAATAGGCACTGAAGGTTGTAATAATAATTTAAGAAAATCTGATAGTGCTGTTAAATATGACCCAGCTAAAATGTTACCTGCTTCTTGCAAAGCAGACAGTGCCATCTCATCATGAGGTGGGTTTTCGATTGAAAAATCTGTCTGCCCAGTCATTTGCTCAACAAAATTGCTTGCTTCTTGAGAAGATAAGACAAAAAACATGTTTCCAGGCGCCTCTCCTGCGATCCTTAAAAAGATCGCAGCAATTAACATATCCGGTCCACCAACTAAGTCCATCATTTCGTTGTAATCAACTAAACGTACGGTCGGAATTCTCATATCAATCTTACTACCGATCAACATTGATAATGAAGTAGCGGCATTACCAGAGCCGATATTACCAACTTCCTTTAAGACGTCTAACTGATATTCTGTCAAGCTATCAAAGATAGACATTATTGCATCTTCCTTTCTATCTGAGCAATTGTTTCCATTTCTAACAATTCCTTAGATAGTATTTTATCAATATTTAAAAGAATAAATAGTCGATCTTCATATTTAGCAACACCATCGATATAGTCAATCTGGACAGATCCAACAATTTCAGGCGCTGCCTCAATGGCGTTTTTCTGAATATCAATTACATCATGTGCTTCATCAACGATTAAACCAACATCCATATTGTCATGTTCGATAATAATTGTTCGTGTCGCATCAGTGTATTCTTTTGGTTCAAAACCGAAGCGACATCTTAAATCAAGTAAAGGTGTAACGACACCACGTAAATTTAAAACACCTTTAATAAAGTCCGGTGTCCCCGGTACACGTGTAATTGGTAACATACGCTCAATCGAGCCAACTAAATCAACAGGCATTGCATATTCTTCATTATTTAGTTGAAAAATAATCGATTTCATGAATTCAGATTCTAATTTTGCCATCGAAATAACCCCCTTACTATTTAATAAGTGCATTTGTATCTACGATTAATGCAACTTGTCCATCACCAAGGATTGTTGCACCTGAAATAGCAAATACATTGGATAGATAATTACCTAATGTTTTTAACACGACTTCTTGCTGACCAATAAATGAATCAACAATTAAGCCAGTCATTTTTTCCCCTTGTCGAATGATAACGACTGAGTGGTAATTATCATCTTTTTCTTCTCCTGGTACTTCAAAAACATTTTTCAATGAAACGAGTGGAACGACTCTGCCTCTAAAGTCGATAACTTGTTTATTATGAGCTGTCATAATTTTATCTTTATGAATAATAGCTGTTTCAAGGATAGATGACAATGGAATAGCATAGATTTCAGTATCAATTTTTGTTAACATTACTGAAATTATTGTTAATGTTAGTGGTAATTGAATCGAGAAAATGGAACCTTTATTCAATTCAGAATTAATTGTTATCGAGCCGCCAAGAGCCTCGATTGTGCTTTTAACCACATCTAGACCAACACCGCGTCCAGAAATATCTGAAACTTTGTCTGCCGTTGAAAAACCACTTTCCAAAATCAATTGATATACTTGATGATCACTATATGACTCTGCTTGCTCTTGTGTAATGATGCCATTTTCGATGGATTTTTTCGTGATCACATTTCGATCAATTCCAGCGCCATCATCTGAAATCTCAATGAAAACATGGTTCCCACTATGATAAGCATTTAATTTCAGAATACCTGTTTCTGGCTTTCCTTGAGCTTTTCTTATCTCAGGTGTTTCAACACCATGATCTAGTGCATTACGGATTAAGTGAACTAAAGGATCACCAATTTCGTCGATAACCGTTCGATCTAACTCCGTATCTGCTCCGATGATTTCCAATTCGACTTCCTTATTTAATTCTCTACTTAGTTGACGTACCATTCTTGGAAAACGATTAAATACTTGATCAATTGGAACCATACGCATATTTAAAATAATATTTTGTAAGTCACCTGATATCCTGGCCATTCTTTCAACGGTTTCATCTAAGTCGTTGTGACGCAGTTCGGATGAAATTTGTTCTAGTCTGCCCCTGTCTGTAACCAATTCTTCAAATAAATTCATTAATGCATCTAAACGTTCAATATTAACACGAATTGTTTTACTTGTTAATGGGCGTTTTGATGCAGTAGCTTCTTGATTCTCCGCTAATTCATCCGCTGTATTATCAGTTTCAAGGTTGACTGGTTGGTCTTGATCACTACCATATTGATTAACATTTAGCACAGTAACAGTCACACGATTAATCTCGGAAACCTTCATAATCTTCTGTTCGATCATATCTGCTGTGTCTTTTGTTACTAAAACAACAGTAAAATCAAAGTCAAAGTTTTCATCTTCTAATTCAGTTACCGTTGGAACAGATTTAATCACTTCACCGATTTGTTCTAAAATTTCAAACACCATATAAACGCGAGCTGCTTTTAATAAGGTCGTATCTTGAAGTTGTACGGTTACCTGATAGTTTTGATAACCCTTTTCGTTTGACTGTTGTAAAACCGTCAATTCAAATTGGTCTAATTCAGCTTCAATTGTTGATGTAACTGAAGTTGAATTTTTGATTGACGTTTCTTCAAACGCTGTTTCGCCATTTTCAATTGCATCCAATTTATTAACCAGTTCCGAAACATCCATTTTACCTGATCCACCATCAATAATATCTAAGACCATTGACTCTAATGAATCAACAGCGTTAAAGATAACATCAACAATCTCTGGATTTAAATTTAACTTCATATTTCGAACAGCATCTAATACGTTTTCCATGTTGTGTGTCAAGTCCGCTATATCTTGATAGCCCATCGTGGCAGACATACCTTTTAATGTGTGAGCAGATCTAAAAATCTCATTAACAATCGTAATATTCTTAGGATCCTTTTCTAATTCTAATAAATGCTCATTTAATGATTGTATGTGCTCTTTACTCTCTTCAATAAAAATATCAAGATATTCATTAACTTCCATCCTATTCACCTCTAATTTTCAATAGATTTATAATCGTATCTGCAATGTTTGGTAATTCAACAATAAAATCAACCACACCTGTTTTTACTGCTGATTTAGGCATACCATAGACAACACATGTTTCTTCGGCCTCAGCTATAATTACTGTGTTTTCTTTCTTATTTTTCATTTCGACAATTCCATCTGCACCATCCGCACCCATACCAGTCATAATTGCACCAATTAAATTATAATTTACTAGCTGTGCTAGCGATTCAAATAAAACATCTACAGACGGCTGATGCCCACTTCTGTTTTCTTCTTTGGTAACCTTTGCTCTTAAACCTGCTGGGGTTTCTATGACTCTAAACTGAAAACCACCAGGTGCAATATAAGCAACTCCATTTTCTAATGGGTCACCGTCTTTTACTTCACGAACTTTGACATGTGACAATTGATCTAGACGCTTTGCTAAAGAATTAGTAAATCCTGGAGGCATGTGTTGAACAATTACTATTGGTGCTGGTATATTTTCAGGAAGTCTTGTAATAACTTGTTGGAGAGCTCGTGGACCACCGGTTGATGTACCAATTCCAATAACAACTTGACTTTTTTTTGATAGATTTGGTGCGATACGTCGATCAGACGTCTTCAAATATGTAGATCGGCTAGATGAATTAGTAAATAGATTCACTTTAGCTTTTGATGCTTCAAGTACCTTACTTATAATTTCGGTCTCTATGTCTTTAATGTTTAGTGATATAGACCCGGATGGCTTAGTAATAAAATCAACTGCACCTAATTCCATTGATTCAAAAGTCTTATCTGCACCAAGTTTTGATAGACTTGATAACATAATGACAGGTCTGGGTTTACTTTTCATAATTTTGTTTAATGCCACTATTCCGTCCATTTCAGGCATTTCGATATCTAATGTGATGACATCTGGATCTAATTGTTCAACCTTTTTTAGAGCATCTAAACCATTTCGTGCTGTTCCCACAACAACAATTTTGGGATGAGACTCTAAAATATTTGAGATCATTTTTCGCATAAAAGCAGAGTCATCAACAACTAATACTTTTATTTTTTCCACATTCATCTACCTTTCTTTGATGAATTTTTTTAGTTTAGTAATAAAAGATGATGGTGTTTTTTTATCAAGATCAATTGTATTTGTTAAGTATTGATTCGCAATTTGATCAATCGCTCGAGACGCTTGCGTTAATGGATCATATAATACAAATGGGACTTGCGCTATTACCCCTTTCGAGACTTTTTTATCATCTGGTAATACTCCAAGTGCTTCAATTTGTTTAGCTAAAAAATGGTTTGTTACTTTCTGAAGTCTACGAATCACTTGTTTACCTTCTTTAATTGAATCTGCACGATTAATTAATAGATAGAAAGGTAATTGATTATTTTTATTATGAATATGTTTAATCATTGCGTAACCATCCATCATTGACGTTGGCTCTGGTGTTGTAACAAGTATGCATTCATCTGCAGCTAAAATATATGCTAAACTTTCATTTGTCGCCCCTGCTCCCATATCAAAAAAGATATAGTCATATTCACTTGATATTTGATTAAATTGATCTAAAAAATAATTTAATTTTGTTTCATCCATATTAAATACAGTTGATAGTCCGGATCCGGCTGATATATATGCAATTGATTTTGGCCCTACCTCTATAATATCATGAATTGACAAATGATTCTCATACATTTGGACAATAGAATATCTAGACTGAAGACCCAATAAAATGTCAATATTGCCCATGCCGATATCTAGATCAATAATGAGCACTGACTTTTTCTTTTCAATCAATTTAAGTGCGAAATTAATCGTGAAGTTAGATTTACCAACACCACCCTTACCACTTACAACAGCAATTGTTTTTGCCTGTTTTTTACGGTTGATCTTATTCATCTTTTGACGGAGACTTGCAGCTTGATCATTATACATCGTGATCATCCAAATCAATTAATAGATTAGCCAGTAGACCAGGTGTTGCTGCCTCGATATCATCAGGTACATTTTGGCCGTGAGTAAGATAGCCGATCCCGATCTCTTTTTTGCTAACTAAGTTGAGTAAAGCACCGTACGAACTTGTCTCATCCGTTTTTGTGAAAATTAATTTCTTTAATGGGATTGATTTAAATTGATCATAAAGTGATAGTAAATCTCGAGCTTTTGTGGTTGCTGATAGCACTAAATAAGTTTCAACATCATGCTCTAAATCGACAACTTTACCGATTTCAGCCACATATTTAGGGTCGCGGAAGTTTCGTCCTGCTGTATCGACAAAAACCAGATCGTATTCTTGAAACTTAAAGCGTGCCTTTTGATAATCTTCCATTGTATATGCAATTTCTAATGGTATATCTAAAATATTCGAATAGGTTTTTAACTGCTCTATTGCTGTAATCCGATATGTATCTGTTGTAATTAAAGCTACCCGTTTATTATATTGAAGCATACTTTTAGCAGCTAATTTTGCAATTGTTGTTGTTTTACCTACACCTGTTGGCCCCACAAGATGAATGAATTTTTTTTCAAACTGAATGGCACCGCAATTTTTGCGAATAAAGAGAGTTTCCAGCTGTTGTTTTGTTTTTACCATTGCTTCTTCGAAAGTGAATCCTTCTCCTTGAACTTGCTCTAGAGTCGACTGGATTAATTGATCAACAACATCTTCATCCACTTCTTGATTCATTAAGTGTTCTTTTACAGATTGAAAGCCAGCTGGAAATCTATGCTCAGTAGCATCAGTTGTTTCTTCCATCCATTTTCTCAGCGATCTTAACTCTTCAATCACAATCTGCTGTTGCTTAGTCGATTCAATCACTGGAAGTTTTTTAGGTGCTTCTTGAGTTACATTGATTGGTTGAGGTTTCATTTGAATTGGCTTATTCACCTCGGGTTCGATCGCAGCAACAACTTCTACATTTCTCTTTTTAAATAAGCCTAAAAAGCCACCTGTATAGACAGCTTTTGAGCTTAAAATAACTGCATCTGTACCAAATTCATTTCTTACTTTATCGAGCGCTTCTGGCATACTTGGTGCAATATACTTTTTTACCTTCATCCTGCTTTCACCACCCCGATACTCTGTACGTCTAAATCTGGTTCTAATTCGTTATAAGATAAAACAATAACATCTGGGAAAAAACGATCTAATAATTGTTTCATGTACATTCTGATTGTGGGTGAACATAATATAATTGGGTTTTCTGATTGTAATGAAGCCTGTTCAATTTTTTCAGTTACTGAACCAATTATTTTTTGTTGACTTTCTGGATCAAGTGCCAAATAGTTCCCATGTTCTGTTTGTTGGACATGATCAGCAATCATTTGTTCAACTTCTCCAGAAACCGTGATAACGCGGAGTGAGTTAATCTCATTTACATATTGTTTTGTAATTTGTGATGCGAGTGATTGTCTCGCATATTCACCCAACAATTCCGGATCGTTCGTCATTTTACCAAAGTCCGCTAAAGTTTCGAAAATAACTGGCAAGTTTCGAATCGAAACTTGCTCTCTTAATAATTTAGCCAAGACTTTCTGAATGTCACCAATACTGAGTGGATCTGGTGA
>CAZONN010000017.1:2084-17261 GCA_964581235.1 uncultured Amphibacillus sp. | reverse complement strand
TCACTATCATCCCATGTCTAAAGACGATGGGCTTTCTCGTTCGGAAAATCTGTAAAATGATGTGAAGAGTAGAAAATTTGCTGTTGCCGTTAAAATAAAATTGCTTGTCCATAATTTAGTTTGTTGATTCATTCATGATTATCTCCTTCTAAAAATGCCTTGCTAATTATTGCTTGAATTTATTCGTGTGGCGAAATATAACTCCAATTTCAACTATATCTAATAATCAAGAGAATATCTAGTCGTTTAGATTTCGTGGTTATTTGAATCCTCTAAATGTGTTGCGGTTGAAAAGGGAGTTGAGTAGAAGATAAATGGATATGAATAAAAGCGGTAGTGTGAGTAATATAGGTGCGATTCTCATCAGACCAAACAGATTCAAAATTACAGCAAAAATAAACAAACTAAAAACGATGACAAAACGGATGAGCTGATTCATGACAACACCCTCTTTAAACAAAATTATCAATGACTCTCACTCTATCTATATGTTTTTAAATAAAAAAAATGATGTTCGTAAGCTGAAAACAGTTACGAACACCATCAATTATTATTTATTCGATTAAATTTATGATTGCTATTGCTTTAGATAGTGCCAGTACGATTGCCCGCTAACACAAACTTTTTTAACAATTTGTTTTATCTGAAGTTTTCTCATCTCTTGCTCAGCTTTTTTCACTGTTAAATCATAGATAATAGCAATTTCCTCAGTGCTTGTAAAATGGTAGTATGACATAAATTCTTCAAGATCTGGTTTATCAAAAGGCTTAACTGCTGTCTGCAGTAACATTGATAATACTTGCTCATAGATATCATAGCTATAAGAACCAGCTATTTTAAGTCCTTCATCTTCCTCTGATTCACTAAAAAAGACGATTGAAGGTGTTTGATCAATTTCCATTTCACGAGATACTTTTAAATCACATTGCAAGGCTTTCTTCGCACTATTGGAGTGAAGATCTCGTTTAAACTCCTGAACATCCAGCTTTGCTTCCTTAGCAATATCGATCAGAACTTCATCGATCGATATATCAGACTGATTTAAAAGCAAATACTCTTGAATTTTTTGCAAGTAACGTCTGCCTGCGTTAATCCCTTGAAGTTCAGCAGCTTTGATTGCAAAGAAGATGTCTGCTGGGAAGTTAATTGGATTTTCATCAAACATTTTCGGATCGAAGCACTTTTCAGGATGACGATTCATTCGATTCGTTACCTCTTGAATATGAATAGGATCCTCGACAATGCGTTGATTAACTCGCAGTAACTTACTACATAAGATTGGGCGAATCCTGAAGAAACGACCGTATTCAAGTTGTAATTTTTTTATATAAGGATTGATTGTCCAAGAGATCGGACAAATTGGATCAATAAATAAATAAATTTCAATAGGTTTTTTTAGAAGATCAAAGTAGCTACACTGGACCTTTTTTGTACGGGTGTTTAATTCAATATAAGGTTCAGTTTGTTTAAAGCTCAAATCGATTCTCCTTTCTGATCGTGAACTGTTAGATAAATAGTTAGTTTCTAACGGTATTTACATTGTACCAAGTACAGTCATGATTGAGCAACTGATACGCTTAAAAGGAAATAAAAACCTACTAATTATTAAGCGTTTGAAAGAATCGAACAATTTTATTAACTGTATTTTTTCGTTCAATTTGATGGGTAATTAGTAATTGATTTAGCTTGTCCTTTGCTATTGTCATGGAGTTAGCTTCAATTTCAAGTTCATAGTCGATCGTGTTATTGTAAAAACTTTTATCTAAAACAATCGTTATTTGCTCTTGTTCTATTTCTATGCGATCTGTTCTGAGGTTACCCCAATATTTTAAATTTTCTGGATTGATACCAAGTTTGTCTAGGTGATTTTTGAACTGTGGTATAACAACAATTTGACCAGCGAGCCATTGATTTTTAATTTCTTCGGTAATCATCACGTGTGTTTCTAATAGTCCATCTTGTTCGGGTTGTTTCAGTGTTAGTATGTACTGATTGTTTAATTCCCGAATTCGGAGGGCGGCGCCTTTACTCTTTAATAAAAAATCATCCGTTTCAAAATAGTGATTTATTTGTGTTTTTGGTTTATTCTGATTGAAATGTGTGATTAATAACTGATATTCTTGCTTGGTTAGTAGATTTTTTGCTTCAAATTCCATTTCTTGTTGCAATCCACTTCACTCCTTTGCGATAATTAAAGCGCCAATACTTTATAAAAAAATAAGTTTAAGATTAGTATAGATGATCAGTCTACTAAAAGTCGAGAAATGACCTCGAAAATTTCGGTCTCTGTGATACAATAAATTTAAAGGTGGTGTAATAATGCAAGATCAGATCAATTGGTCAACATTTTTAGTGCCTTATCATCAGGCAGTCGATGAATTAAAAGTAAAGCTTCGTGGCATGCGTAAACAGTATGAAACGGAGAATCAGTATTCACCAATTGAACTCGTTACTGGACGAGTGAAACCGATTCCGAGTATTTTATCAAAAGCTGATAGCAAGGGGATTCCGCTTGATCGCATAGGTGAAGAGATTCAAGATATTGGTGGTATTCGAATCGTCTGTCAATTTGTTGATGATATTTATAGGATTGTTAAGTTATTAAATGAGCGACATGATTTTGAAATTATTGAAGAAATAGATTACTTAAAGAAGACAAAATCGAGTGGTTATCGGTCTTATCATTTAGTGATTCGGTATCCGGTTGCGACGATCCATGGCGAGAAATTTGTTCTTGTGGAAATCCAAATTCGAACGTTAGCAATGAACTTTTGGGCGATCAATGAACATTCATTAAATTATAAATATAGTGGTGATATTCCAGAGCAGATTCAGATGCGGTTAAAACGGGCGGCTGAAGCGGCCTTTCAATTAGATGAAGAAATGGCTAAGATAAAGGAAGAGATACAAGAAGCACAGTGGATTTTTCATAAGAAAAAGTAAAATAGGAAAAGGTGGCCATTAAATTGATGAAATTCTTTGTTGCATCAAAAGGTGATCATAAATCAGATATGATTAAGACCGTGGTTGAGCAGTATTTGTTGGATTTTGATTTGGAAATAAGCAAGGAAGAACCTGACTTAGTCATTTCAGTAGGTGGTGATGGAACATTTCTATACAGTGTACACGACTACTTTCATCGCCTTGAAAAAACAGCCTTTATCGGTCTTCATACAGGACATTTAGGTTTTTATGCGGATTGGTTACCTGATGAAATTGAAAAACTAGTGATAGCTATTTCAAAAAGCCAATTTGAAATTAAAGAATATCCATTACTTTCAATGAGTATTTATACTGAAGGCCAGTCAGAGCCGGAAAGATTTTTGGCATTGAATGAAGCAACGATTAAAAAGGTGGATGGTTCCCTCGTCCTTGATGTCAACATTAATGGGCAGCATTTTGAACGATTCAGAGGTGATGGTTTATGTGTCTCTACACCGTCGGGAAGTACAGCTTATAACAAAGCTTTAGGTGGGGCAATTGTGCATCCGTCACTATCGACGATGCAAGTGACTGAAATGTCATCAATTAATAACCGGGTCTTCCGAACAATTGGATCACCGCTTATTTTACCAAGTCATCATGTTTGTGAGTTTGTTCCTGTTAATCCTGATCAAAGTTTTCTAATGACAATCGATCATACGACTAAAAGTGTTGAAAATGTTGTGTCATTAAAATATACCGTTGCAAAGGAGCGCGTTCGATTTGCAAGATTTAGATCATTTCCATTTTGGCAACGGGTACGAGAATCATTTATTTCCGATGAGCATTAATTGAAGTTGAGAAGGGTGTAGAGTGCCTTGTTAAATTGGCAAGTGACAGAAGCGGAGGATCAAATGATTCTCCGCGATTTTTTGAGAAATAAAATTGGATTATCACGTGGGATGGTAAAAGTTTTAAAATTCGATGGAGGCCAAATTTTAGTCAATCAAGAGTTGGTAACTGTTCGGAAAATATTGACTCAAGGCGATCAGGTTAAACTCATTTTTCCTGCAGAAGTGCGTTCGCCAAGCTTAACACCAGTACCGATGGCGCTAGACATTGTTTATGAAGATGATTTTCTAATAATTCTTAATAAGCCAGCTAACATGACTGTTATTCCCTCGATGTCAGATCAAGCACCAGCGATTGCAAATGGTTTAATCAGCTACTATGATCAACATCAGTTGGATTATACTGTTCATATTGTGACGCGATTAGATCGGGATACAACTGGTTTAATGTTAATTGCAAAACAAGATTATTGTCATAGTCTATTTCATCGAAAACCGATTGAACGTCATTATCAGGCGCTTGTTCAAGGAATTCTGACTGATCAAGCGGGCACAATTGATGCACCAATTGGTAGAAAACCAGGCTCAATCATTGAACGGATGGTTACAGAAGATGGTAAAAGAGCAGTCACTCATTATCAAGTAGCTGATCAAATTGGCACTAACAGTCTTGTCGATATTCAATTGGAAACTGGCAGAACACATCAAATTCGAGTTCACTTTGCCCATCTGGGTCATCCATTAATTGGTGATAATCTTTATGGCGGACCTAATGATAATGGTTTTGATCGTCAAGCGCTTCACTGTACGTATTTAGCTTTTAAGCATCCAATAACAAATCAACTTTTAGAGTTTCGTTCGGCTTGGCCTGACGATCTTATTGATAAACCTGACTAATCATCTGTTTCATCATATATGTGGAATTTTTCAGCGTTAAATGGTTGTTGAGAGTCAACGGTGACGAGTATTTCTTCTGGCAATTGAAAGGCAGCGAGCTTGTTACCGTAAACACAACCGAGATCAATGTTGATTGTTTTGTTTAATCGTCGCGCCTCTAACACAGGTGTATGACCATAGACGATCCAGTTAGCTCCTTTGTAATGTTTAGCCCAATCTGCTCTGATCGGTCGACCATCGGGATGTTTTGCGCCGGTAACATCGCCGTATAAAACAAACGATTGAACTTTTTTATCGAACCGTCCAATATAATCAGCACGGATTCCGGCATGAGCAATGACTGCTTTCACTTCAGGCAAGCGCAAATAGAGTTCGGCTTGCTCATAAAGTGTGATAAATTTTTGCCGAATCTGCTTTTGTTTGCGGTTTGGAAGCGCCAAATATTCAGCGACGGTTGTTTCGAGACCATGTTGGATTTGAACTTTATTTCCTAGGAAATAACGATAGAGTTTGTTGCAGTGGTTTCCTGGCGTGTAATGGGCAATTTTATCAACCAGGACAAGTTGATAAACAAGTTCAATTGTCTTTAATGAATCGGGTCCACGGTCGGTTATATCGCCTAAAAAAACTAATTTACGTTGTTTTGGGTGATAATAATTTTGTCCGTTAAATTGATAACCTAATTTTTTGATTAAAGCGAGGCATTCATCAATACAACCGTGAACGTCGCCGATAATGTCATAATTCATTTTAAATCCTCCATAGGTTGTGTAATAGTTTTAGTTTAGCATGTGATTTGTTTTCAATACAAAGAAAGTGTAGAAACTTATGATTATGGGTATTTAACAGTTAATAGAGGTTAGTAAGAATGTGGTTTGGTTATTTTAAGAGAAATAGAGGTGGTTGGTGATGAATAATGTAACGATCAACGCGCGTGAGATTATTAATGATGCGATTGAAAGTGCACTTTTAAATGAAGAGATTAATCAATTTAGAGCGGAATTTTTAAAAATTCACCCTTATGATCAATCAGAGTTTTTTGAAGCGCAGACTAAGGAAGTTCGTTTTTTAATTTATTCCTATTTGTCGCCTGAAGAAATGGCTGAGGTGATGGGGCACGTAGAAAGAGAAATTCAGGCTGAATTTATTGTTGAAATGAATCCGAACTATGCGGCTGAAGTTTTGGCAGCAATGGCAACGGATGATGCGGTTGATATTTTAAATGATCTTGATAAAAATAAAGTAGCTAGTTATTTAACGATCATGTCTAAAGATGAGGCAGATGAAATCAAGGCATTACTCCACTATGAGGAGAAAACAGCCGGTAGTATCATGACAACAGAATTTGTTGTTGTCTCGATTGATATGACAATTAAAGAGGCGATGCGTCACCTTAGAAAAGTAGCGGCGGAGGCTGAAACAATTTATTATATTTACGTTGCGAATCATGATCGAGAGTTAGTTGGTGTAATCTCATTACGGGATTTGATTATTGCTGAAGGTTCGCTAATGGTTGAAGATGTTGTTAATCGTCAAATTGTCTCGGTATCAGTTGGGGATGACCAAGAAGATATTGCGCAGATGATGCGAGATTATGACTTTTTAGCATTACCAGTCGTTGATTTTCAAAATCATTTACTCGGGATTATTACTGTTGATGATATTTTGGACGTTATGGAAGAGGAAGCAAGTGATGATTACTCCAAGCTAGCCGGGGTTGATGTCGATTCAGTCGATCAAAGTCCGATTACCGCTGCGAAAAAGCGTCTCCCTTGGTTAATCATCTTACTCTTTTTAGGTTTATTTACGGCAAGTATTATTGCGCGTTTTGAGGAAACGTTAGAACAGGTTGCGTTGTTAGCTATTTTCATTCCGTTAATTGCGGGAATGGCGGGTAATACAGGTACGCAATCGCTAGCTGTTGCTGTTCGTGGAATTACCACTGGTGAATTTCAAAAGCGTGGGATTATGAAGACGATTATGCGTGAATCGATCACTGGTCTGATCACTGGGGTAACGTGTGGATTATCGATTTGGTTAATTATTTATCTTTGGCAAGGGACACTCTTTTTAGGTTTCCTAGTTGGTTTGTCAATCATGATTACGTTGTTTGTTGCGACGATATCTGGTGCGCTTGTGCCGATGTTAATGCATCGACTTAATATTGATCCAGCTGTCGCATCGGGTCCGTTTATTACGACGATTAATGATATTATTTCAATCACGATCTACTTTGGTATGGCAACGATGTTTATGCAGTTTTTATTATAAGTTAAATGGCAGTGTTCTTAAATTGAATGCTGTCATTTTTTTATTAGTTTTAATAATTAAACAAGTTGTTTTTTCAGTTGGTTTCCGTTAATATAGTATCAGGTACTAATAACAAGTTATAATTTATTGGGAGGTTTACTAAATGAATTTTTCTTTAGCAGATAAAACGTTTGTCATTATGGGTGTTGCAAATAAACGAAGCTTAGCTTGGGGGATAGCCCAAGCACTGGATAAAGTTGGTGCACGGTTAATTTTTACTTATGTCAGTGAGCGCTTTGAAAAACCAGTTAAGCAATTGGCTGAGACACTAAAAGGTCAATCATCATTGTTTTATGAATGTGATGTTTCAAGTGACCAGTCAATTAAAGAAGCTTTTGCAAAAATTGAAGCAGAAGTTGGCACGATTCACGGCGTTGCGCATTGTATTGCTTTTGCTGAACGTGATGATTTGAAGGGCGAGTTTGTCGATACGTCACGTGACGGCTTTTTACTCGCACATAACATCAGTGCTTATTCGTTAGTTGGAGTTACACGGGCAGCTAAACCATTAATGACTGAAGGTGGTAGTATTTTAACGTTAACCTATTTAGGTGGCGAGCGTGTTGTTCAAAATTACAATATCATGGGTGTAGCTAAAGCAAGTCTTGATGCAAGTATGAAATATTTAGCTAATGATTTAGGTAAAGATAACATTAGGGTCAATGCGATTTCTGCGGGGCCAATTCGAACATTATCTGCAAAAGGTGTCGGTGATTTTAATTCGATTCTAAAAGAAATTGAAGAAAAAGCACCGTTGCGTCGGACAGTTACACAAGAAGAAGTTGGTTCGTCAGCTTATTATTTATTGAGTGATTTGTCTCAAGGTGTGACAGGTGAGATTATTCATGTTGATGGTGGTTACAGCATTCTAGGATTAGCATAATTAAAAGAAACGAGCAGAGATGCTCGTTTTTTTATGGGCGATCTCACATTTCTATGTCTTGAATCATATAGTGATTGCAGAGAGAGGAGGGTGTTTGAATGATGCCAAAGCCGCTACTTTTTATTGACCAACCCAAATTAGTCAATCCTCACGCGCCGATGCAAGCTGAGTATCATACGCCAACAGTAGATGTTCAGGATACGATGAAAGAAAATAACAACGATCAATCTGAACAAAAAAATGATCGTTCAAATGGAAAACAATCAGAAGTTTTTGCGGACATGACAATCGATGAAAAGCTAGATTACTTAGTGACACGTCCACCACATGTTCCAAGACTATATAGCAAACTAACAATTAACCAAGCCTATTATCGTGGCCATGTATTAGCTAGAGAAGACGATCAATTTCTCTTAATACATCCGCCACACAATGTCCCGATTTAAATTTGTCTCCACACGACATAAAAATATCCCCTTTCCATTAAAGTTGTGCTTTCACTTATAAAGTATGTCAATAAAACTTCTTAGTGTGGGCAACCGAGACAATCACAAAAAAAGGCACAAACAATCCGACTAGGCCATACTCATACACGATTAATCGCCCCCTCTAAGTTATTAAATTCAGCTTAGACGACTTTTACAAAATCTATACATGTCTACTACATAAAAACATGCCACGAAGGAAATTATTTTTCCATCGTGACATGTTCAATGCCAACTTCATAAAAAGGCTCCGAACAAATAACATAACCAATTGCTTGATAAAAATGAATCGCATGTATTTGAGCGTTTAAATAAAGCCGACTAACTTTCCGCCCCGCTAACATCGACTCAATCGCAAGCATCAACTGCTTACCATAACCCTGTTGCCGATGATCCTTCAAAATCGCCACTCGCTGAATTTTTCCAGCACCATCAATTAACCGGACACGAGCCACCGCCACCGCCTGCCCGTTCAGATAACCAACAAAATGAATTGCATGCTCATCATATTGATCATGCTCAATCTCAGGATCAACACCTTGTTCTTCAATAAATACACGATCGCGAACTGAAAAAGCATCTTGCTTAGCATCGATCGTTGTAGCTTCAATAACATTCATCACAATTTTAATCCTTTCTAAACAAAATTGACGCACGAAGCGGTTTATTCTTTACAAAAATTCACCGACCAATAGATGGATCAGTTCGACGACCAGACACATTAACCAAGATCCCGGCAGATAGGAGCGTGAACACGAGTGACGTTCCTCCAAAACTGACGAAAGGAAGCGGAATCCCCGTGATCGGTAAAATCCCACTGACTGCACCTAAATTAAAGACCGCTTGAATTGTAATTTGAAAAGTAATTCCAAGAGCAAGTAATTTCAAGTAAAGTGAATCAACCTCTTGTGAGATTCGAATCCCACGATATAAAATAAACAGATAGGAACCAATCACTAATAAAACAGCAATTAACCCGAGCTCTTCAACGATAACAGCCATAATAAAATCGGTATGTGCTTCAGGCAAGTAGCCAAGTTTTTGGACACTATTTCCAAGCCCATTACCTGTTAATCCACTTGTAGCTATCGAAATATAAGAGTTGATTAATTGATAGCCATCCCCGCTAGGGTCATCAAACGTATTAGCAAACGAAGTCAATCGTTCAAGCCGATAAGGTTGAGAGACCATGAAGAATATAACACCAAATATTCCAACAGATCCGAGTAATAAAATATGGCGTAATTTAACCCCACTAAAGAAAACAATAATGCCACAGATAATCAAAATATGTGTTGCCGTTCCAAAGTCAGGTTGCTCTAAAATTAAGAAAAAGACGATTGCCAAGATAAAGAGAGGCGGTAAAACTCCTTTTCTAAATTGATCAATATAATGTTGTTTTTTTGCATAGATGTGTGAAAAATAAATAATCATAAATACTTTGACAATTTCAGAAGGCTGGAAAGGAAACGGATATGCCAGCCAGCGCCGTGCTTGATTCCGAACAACTCCAAAACCTGGAATTAAAACGAGAATTAGTAGAATGATTGAAACAATCACAAGCATCGGACTTAATTTTCCAAGCGTTTTTAACGAAATAAACGAGACCACGGCAAAAGTAATTAAACCTAAAACGAGGAAGATTAATTGGCGCACGAAATAATAATGGCCATGATCATATTTAAGTGTCGAAAGCGTGTAGCTTGAACTATAGATCATAATCGTTCCAAATATTGATAAAGCTATGATGACAGCAATTAGCCCATAATCAAACTTCATTAACCGCTTTTTCATGATAAAAAACCCCTATTCCATCGATTCGTCCTCACCAAACATATATGTTTTTGTTCTTAAGTGAACGCTTGTGACAAGCCCCAAAGCCATCATATTTGTTAGCAATGCACTACCACCATAACTGATAAATGGTAGGGCGATACCAGTAATCGGCATCAAGCCAACAGTCATTCCGATATTTTGAAAAATTTGGAAGGTAAATAGTGCGATCACACCAACACAAATATAGACACCAAACAATGAATTGGCATTGATCGCGATTGTGATAATTCGGTAAATTAATAAGAAGAATATAATCACTAAAATACTTGTCCCAATAAAGCCAAATTCTTCACCTACAACAGCAAAAATAAAGTCAGTATGTGCTTCTGGAATACGCCCGCTTTGGACTTGATAACCTTGACCAAAGCCTGATCCAGTTAATTGACCGGAACCAATTCCGAGTAGAGCCTGTTGTAACTGATAACCGAAGCCACGGGAATATTCAGCAGGATTTAACCAACCATAAATTCTTGAAAGTTGGTGCCCATGGATAATTCTTTCAAAGAGATCTAAGTTATTAAAGTAAAGAAAAATAAGTGTACCCAAGCCAGTGAGTCCCATTGATATTAATAGCCCACTCATTTTAAGCGAAATACTCGATACGAGAATTAACATCATGACCGCAAAAAGAATCATTAACAATGTACCTAAGTCAGGTTGTCGATAGATTAGTAACAGTGGTAGAGCTGTATAAAACAAAATTTTTAGTGTGATGATAATGCTCTCACGAAAGTTTAAGCGCTTTTTGCCTAGCCGAGCTAACAAAGCTGAGATATGGAGAACAAGAAAAAATTTCATAAACTCGGATGGTTGAATGTCGATGACTTTGAGACTGATCGCTCGCTGGGCACCAAGTTTTTCAACACCAATAAATTCAACAGCTAGTAACAAAAGCATACCAAACACGTAAAACGGTAACGTCCATTTTCCTAGTATTTCAAAGTCAAGGAAAGCGATCACTGCCATTGCGATAAAACCGACAACGTAAAAGAGAAGTTGTCTCTTCGGATAGTAGAGCGAATCGCCACCAGGAGCGTATTGCCCAGAAACGCTGTAAATAACAACCAAACTAATAATAGCCAAGCATATAACTAAAAAGACAATTGTATAATCAAGCGGTATTTTCTTAGGTGGTATATTAGATTGCATAAAGGTTCCTCATTTTCTGAAAAATTATGTCATTTTAATTTATAAGACTTAATGATGCTACAATAAATCTATTCTCTACCATCATATCAAAGAAATGATTAAAGATGTTAGTCTCAACAAATTGTCTGAAAATAATTCAAGACTTGACGAAAAAGTCTATTTAGATTATATTATAAACACGCGATAATTTAAATAGGACTTAAGCGAGTTATTAAAGCTTTATTTTATATCCTATATATCACGGGCTGTTAGTTCAGCGGGAGAACGCTTCGTTGACATCGAAGAGGTCACTGGTTCGATCCCAGTACAGCCCATACCTACAAAAGCCTTGTACATCAATGTGTACAGGCTTTTTATTTTGTTTTAAATTATTCTAAACAACTGAATTTGTTGTCCAATTGTTGCCCATTTCTTTTTTACAAGTATAGTTTGTGCTACAACGTAGAATATTAATTCAAGATATTTTTAATTAGTTAGCAGGAACTTTCATTTTATTGTACAGTTTAGTGTTGACTTACCAGAATCAGGTAATACATTAAAGGCTTAGAGGTTTAGAATCTCTAAGCTATTCTTATGCTGATTTTTTTTGAGTGTGATATGATTTAAGTGGATGTATTTGTTGGTTCGTTTTCAGGGGGAGAGCAATATTAATGGCTAAACACTATAATTTTACGCACGGTAACATATTCAAGCAGTTATTTATTTTTTCAGGACCGATTATTTTAACTAATTTATTGCAGATTTCTTATCAATTTATTGATAGCATGTGGGTTGGGAATTTAATTGGTGAGGATGGTTTAGGAGCTGTATCTTTAGCAGGAACCGTACTAGCTACAGTGTTAGCTTTTGTAATTGGATTAAATAACGCAGCATTAACGATCTTGTCGCAACAAAAAGGTCGTGGCAGTGAACAGGGATTAACGCGTTATTTAAATGCGTTTATTGTAATTTTAACAATTATGTCGCTCGTGTTAGGGATCTTTGGTTATCTATTATCAGAACCGATTTTGAGATTAATGGGTACCCCTGAATCAATGATTGGCATGGCTGACTCATATTTGAAAATTAGCTTTCTCGGGATTGTCTTTATTTTTGGTTATAATTTTATCGGGACGGTCTTTCGTTCGGTGGGAAATTCAAAGACACCATTATATTTTGTCTTAATTGCGGTCATCTGTAATGCAATTCTTGATCCGCTTTTTATCTCGATTTTTAATTGGGGCATTGAAGGAGCAGCAATTGCTACTGTTTTTTCTCAGGCACTTGCCTTTACAATAGGGGTCATTTATACGATTCGGAAAAAACTTATTCCACTTGTCAAACCACATTTGCCTGCAAAAGTAGAAGTTGCTAATATTCTAAAACTCGGAATTCCAGCCGGTTTACAAATGAGTGTTATTTCAGCTGGTGTGATGGCGATCATGAGTGTTGTCAATTCATTTGGAACGTCTGTTGTAGCAGGGTATGGCGCGGCTAAACGATTGGATAGTATCATTATGCTTCCTGCCCAGGCACTTGGCACATCAGTGAATAGTATGGCTGGCCAAAATATTGGTGCGGGAAACTGGAAACGCGTCCACCGGATTACGCTTTATGGGTTTTTATATAGTACGACAGTTATGTTGTTTTTTGTGCTTTTAATCTTTATCTTTGCAGAGTATGGGATTAAGTTATTTATTAAAGAACCACATGCCGTCCAATTTGGAACTGAGTATTTAAAAATTATTGCTTTTTTCTATCCGTTTCTCGGAATTAATTTTATTCTTAATGGTACTGTAAGAGCTGCAGGAGCAATGACGCAGGTACTTATTTTAAATCTAATTTCTTTTTGGGTGCTAAGATTCCCTTTGACTTATTTATTTGCAGAGCAATTTGGTCAGCAAGGAATTGGCTATGGAATGGGGATGAGTTTCTTCATCAGTAGTATTTTCGCATATGCATACTATCGTTATGGAAAATGGCAACAAAAAGAAGTGATTAAAGCACGTTAATCAATTTTTTTAAAAAAAGATAAAAAGCAAGCAGATTAGATACTTGAAGGAAGTGGATGTTTTGATTCGTCGTTTTTTTACTTATTATAAGCCACATAAGCGCTTATTTATAATTGATTTTTCAGCAGCTGTAATTGTTGCTTTGTTAGAATTATTATTTCCAGTCGCGGTACAATGGTTTATTGACGATTTATTACCTGGTGGAGATTGGAATCGAGTCGTTACGATTAGCATTTTTCTTTTCATCGCTTATTTAATTAGTACCTTCTTACAATATATCGTCACTTATTTAGGCCATAAGTTAGGTCTTAATATTGAAACGGACATGCGTGAGGAACTGTTCAATCATGTGCAAAGTCAGTCGTTTCGCTTTTTTGATAATACGCAAACAGGTCATATTATGAGTCGGATTACGAATGATTTATTCGATATAGGTGAACTTGCCCACCATGGACCAGAGGACTTCTTTATTGCAGTAATGACCTTTTTCGGTACGTTTGCAATTATGTTTACAATCAATGTTCACTTGACATTGATGATTTTAGTAATTGTGCCGATATTGGTGATCTTAATTGGTTATAGTAATATTAAAATGAGTAAAACGTGGAGTAAGATGTATGACCATATTGCTGATGTGAATGCACAAGTTGAAGATGCTGTTTCTGGTGTGCGTGTTGTTCAGTCGTTTACGAATGAGCAGTATGAGAAAGATTTGTTTGCAACGAACAACAATCGTTTTAGGTCAGCCAAACTGACGGCATATCGCGTGATGGCTTTTGTCAATTCAAATATTTATCTCGTGATGCGATTTGCAATTTTATTCGTGCTTGTGATTGGGGCATGGTTAAGTTTTAATGACGATTTGTCATATGGGGAATTAGTTGCATTTGTTTTATATATGAATGTTCTCTTTAATCCGATTCAAAAGGTGAGTGCATTACTTGAGCTTTACCCGAAAGGAATGGCTGGTTTTAAGCGTTTTACCGAATTGCTTGATGTTGAACCAGAAGTTGAAAATCGCCCTGGTGCGAAAGAAGCAACGGACTTAACGGGGGATATAGCTTTTAACGATGTGACATTTGGTTATGAAAAAACGCAAGCACCGATCTTGAAAAATGTTAGTTTTAATGTCAAGCCCGGTGAGACGATTGCACTTGTCGGTCCATCTGGAGCAGGTAAAACGACAATCTCAGCGCTGATCCCACGTTTCTATGACGTTGATCGAGGTAGCATTACGATTGATGGCGTTGATATTCGTGACTTTACTAAAGAGTCGTTAAGACAACAAATTGGTACAGTTCAACAAGATGTGTTCTTGTTTACTGGCACATTAAGAGAAAACATTGCTTATGGTAAATTGGATGCAACTGATGAAGAAATTATGCGGGCAGCTAAACAAGCCCATATGGAGGACTTCATTAGCGAGTTACCAGAAGGTTATCATACCCAGGTTGGTGAGCGGGGCTTTAAGCTTTCCGGTGGACAAAAGCAACGGATTGCAATCGCTCGAATGTTTCTGAAAAACCCACCAATCTTAATTCTAGATGAGGCGACATCAGCGCTCGATACTGAAACAGAGATGATTATTCAAAAAGCATTAAATGATTTAGCCAAAAATAGAACAACGCTTGTGATCGCGCATCGACTAGCAACAATTAAAAATGCTGATCGAATTATGGTCGTCACGAAAGACGGGATTGCTGAACAGGGTAGCCACGATGAATTAATTAAACAAGATGGCATCTTTGCTCATCTACACCGGATTCAGATGTAATTAATGATAGAGACAATCTACTGATTTGAAAGTTAAATCAGCAGATTGTCTTTTTGTCGTGTAACTGTTGATTCGTGGC
>CAZONN010000017.1:0-1984 GCA_964581235.1 uncultured Amphibacillus sp. | reverse complement strand
TGGCGCAGTCGATCATGAATTTTAATGATATTATTAATGCCCACGATTAGTATTTAGTCGTGGGCTTTTGTATAATTTAAATGTGGATATTTAAGTAGTTATAGAATCAAATTTGAGTTAATAGGATAAATAGAGATAAAGCAATACTTAAAGGGGATGTGTACGAATGAAACGGACAGGCCTAATTGATTGGTGGTTACGATTTATTAAAGGGATTTTTATCGGCTCAGGCTTTATTTTACCAGGAGTGAGTGGCGGTGCTTTAGCCGCCGTTTTTGGCATTTACGAGCGAATTATTTTATTTTTAGCAAATTTAACAAAAAATTTTAAAGATAACGTCCGGTTTTTCTTTCCAGTTGGGTTGGGAGGCATAACGGGTATCTTCTTGTTGTCGTTTGCAGTGAGTTTTTTACTAGGGAATTATGAAACGATTATCCTCTGGTTTTTTGTTGGCTGTATTGTCGGAACGGTGCCAGCGCTATGGCGAGAAGCGGGTAAGCGAGGGCGAAATAAGAAGGATATTGTCAATATGGTCGTGACTTTTATCGTGTTTAGTTTATTTTTATCATTTGGTGAGCGGTTATTTACGACGGCGATTGAGCAAAACACTTGGACATGGTTGCTTGCAGGTGGTTTAATTGGGTTAGGGATGATTGTTCCGGGCTTAAGTCCATCAAATTTTTTAATTTATTTAGGGATGTATAAGGCGATGTCAGATGGGATAAAAAATCTCAATCTGAATGTAATTATTCCGATCGTAATCGGTGTTGTTGCTTGTGTATTATTACTATCTAAATTGGTTGAGTTGATACTCGAACGTGCATATTCAACTATGTTTCATTTTATTCTAGGGGTTGTTTTTGCCTCAACGCTGATGATTATTCCAGTTGATTATCAAGGCTTAAATTGGCTTGGAATCCTGGCATGTGTTGTTTTGTTTGAACTGGGTATATTGCTCGGTTGGTGGATGAGTGATTTGGAACGACGTTATACGTAAACAAATTATATTTTAAGGGAGCAGTTTATTGGTAAAAGTATTTACAGATGTGATTCAATTTCGTGGGTCGCACTATGAATTGGGATATCAACAAGGTCAAGAGCTGAAAGATTCTATTTTATTAAAAAATCGCCAGACACAATGGAGTGGGCGACGTAAGCGTCAATTCTCCACGGATGTGAGGGAAGCTGTCGAACTGCTTAATCAGTTTGGACCAGGTTTAGTTGCTGAGATTCAGGGGCTTGCGGATGGGTTAGAATGGCCGTTTGAGCAAGCGGTTAAAGAATTCAGTGGCTATTATTTAGAGGAAGAGCGAAGTGGCTGTTCGATTATGACAGGCACAGATTTTCTTGTCCGTAATTATGATAGTCATCCGAGTAGTTATGAGGGACGGTTAGTTGTCTATCAGCCAAACGATGGCGGTTATGCTTCAATCGGCCCATCGATGCAAATAACGGGTCGAATGGATGGGATTAACGAAAAAGGTTTTGCGATGGGCTATAATTTCACGAACCGAATTGGTGCAGGTGACGGATTTGTTTGTAATATGATTGGACGAATTTTGCTTGAAAACTGTGCAACTGTTGATGAGGGAGTCGAATTGTTAAAAGCGATTCCGCATCGAAGTTCATTTTCTTATGTGTTGTTTGATCGGACGGGTGAATCAATCGTTGTTGAGGCAAGTCCACGAACAGTCGTGGTCAGACCAGCAAATATGTGTACCAATCATTTTGAGTTGTTAAAAGAAGAAAATCGCTATCAAAGTGATGAATCGATTGAGCGCTTGAATCGAATCAAAGCAGAATGGCGGCCAAGTTTGTCAACGCGCAAAGCATATCAATTGTTTAATGATAAAGAGAAAGGAATTTTCTCAGATCGCTATTCGGTCTGGTCGGGAACACTTCATACAAGTTATTATCAACCGGAAACGCTGATGGCATTATACGGTGTAGGAGCTAATCAATTACCAGTAAGAATTAACTTGCA
>CAZONN010000016.1:14223-17358 GCA_964581235.1 uncultured Amphibacillus sp. | reverse complement strand
TTTCCATCAAATCAATTTAAGCAAGAAGTTGATTCTGCACAAGAAGCGGCTACTGCTTGCCGTCGAACTTATGGAGTTACGTTCCCAATGCACGAGATGGTCAAAGTTAATGGTACAGACGCCCATCCACTGTTTAAGAAAGTGACAGATGAAACAAAAGGAATACTCGGGAAAAAGGTTAAATGGAACTTTACGAAGTTTTTAGTTGATAAAAATGGCGAAGTAATTAAGCGCTTTGCTCCGACTGATAAACCGTTAGACTTTGAAGATGAATTGAAACAATATTTATAGAAATGGACAAAACCACCCTTTAGAAATCTCTAAGGGTGGTTTTATTTGTGTGTTAGCCAATCTTAATTCTTTGATCGATGCGCTCTAATGTTCCTAAGATACTTAGTGCTGCTAAATAGCTTGTCTTAGGATTCGACGGTAAAGGATTATTTTTAAATTCAAAACTCGCTTCACCAAATTCCCCCGCTATATGGACTTGATGAATATTTTGATCAAGTTCTGGATCAGCGATGATCCGGACTGTTGTTTTTTCAATCCCTAAACCTGCAAGCGATAGAACGATCGCTACATTGATATTCTTCGGAAATTGTTTAATGGCATCTTTAGCTTTACCTTCAAAAATGACTTTTTCTTCAGTTAATTTTTCGTCGGTTAATGAATGCGCAGGCTTTCTTGTTGTGAGGGCTACAGTGCTAACCGTTTCAAGTGCATAGGCGTTTTGTAATAAATCTAAGCCACCAATTGCCCCGGAAGGCAGGTGGATCGTATGTTGATGAGTGTCTGCTAATGTGACAACTTCTGTTACAAAAGCTGAATCAACGAAAGCACCAACACTAATTAATAGAACATCTTTTTTCGCCAAAATCGTCGGTAATAGGTTTTTTACTGTTTCTACAGTTGCAGCTTCTACCACAATATCAATAGCTGAATTTAAGAAAGCATCAAGGTTAGTATGCAACTGAATATTAAATTTTGTTTCCAACTCTAGATACTTCTGTTTGTTTTTCACAAAAACATCTGTAATTTTAAACTTTTCATGATCGTTGTGATTGATTTCTGTTAGCAAAAAGTTCGCAATCGCTCCTGCTCCAATTAGACCAATCCTCATTTACATGCTCCTTTTTAAGTTTAACTAGCTTCTATTTTGTTATAATCATCTCATAGATCAGAAGTTATGTCATTTAAATAAATACAATAATTTCCATCCGATAGGATTCATTTTGGATGGTGGTTCTTTATTTTAAAAACAAGCAATTTTGTTTACTTTTGTCGGAATCAATCAGATAATGAACAGTGTTATTCAATAAATATATGAATTTAAATAAAACTCATTTTTGTTTAAAGTGTGGAAGAAGTGGGTTTGTTTTTTGGTGATTGTTTAGAGAGAGGGATTTTATGCAGTACGATAAAGCTTTATTTGAAACAATGCCAATTCCCAAAGCCGTTGCTAAAAATTCATTACCAGCAATTATGAGCATGCTGTTAGTGTTTGTTTACAACGTTGCTGATACATTTTTTATTGGTCAAACAGGGGATGAATTACAAGTAGCGGCGGTGACATTATCGATGCCAGTTTTCACCTTGCTTATTGGTGCTGGGGTATTGGTAGGTGTAGGTAGTACATCTGTTATTTCACGGGCATTAGGTGCTGGTCGAGAGAATTACGCTAGAAAGGTGTCATCATTTGCTTTTTATGGATCGATTACACTTGGTCTTTTATTAATGACCTTTTTCTGGATCTTTATGCCGACAGTGTTAAAAATTATCGGTGTGAGTGCTGATACATATGATTTCACACGTTCTTATTTAAATTATCTTGTCGTTGGCGCACCATTTGTTATTTTATCACAAACGTTCAGTAGTATTATTCGTGCAGAAGGTAAGTCAAGCTTGGCAATGAGAGGGATGATGATTGGGTCTATTACTAATATCATTTTAGATCCCATCTTCATCTTTACTTTTGGTATGGGGCTTACGGGTGCAGCAGTTGCTACGGTTATCGGTAATCTGTTTAGTGCGATTTATTTTATTAGCTATTTAAGATCAGGACGGTCAATCCTTTCAATTAAAATAAAAGATTTTAAGGTGACAGATGGTATTTTGTATGGTGTTTTGGCGATTGGTATTCCAGCTTCATTAAATAATTTTATGTTATCTATAGCAAATATATTTATGAACAACTTTTTGTCGAGTTATGGTGATGTACAACTTGCAGCGATGGGTGTTGCGATTCGGGCAAATATGATTCTAGTCTTCGTTCAAATTGGTTTAGGACAAGGTATCCAACCACTGATTGGTTATAATTATGGCGCTCGAAATTTCAAGCGAATGAAGGGCATCATAAAATTCTCAGTCGTGGCGGCGATTTGTGTTGGAAGTGTTTTAACTTTGATTTACTGGATTTTTGCCGATACGATCGTGCAATCGTTTATTGATAGTGAATTAGTTATTGCATTTGGTACACAAATGTTGCGTGCATTAATTATTTCTGGTCCGATTGTGGGTGTTATGTTTGTCTTTATTAATACTCTACAGGGGATTGGGAAGGCACTTCCATCACTGATCCTATCTATTTCTAGACATGGTCTAGTGTTTATACCGCTAATATATTTCTTAAATCAAGTGGCAGGATTGAATGGTGTGATTTATACACAACCAATCACAGATATACTGACCTCTCTCATTGCTGTTGGTATTTATCTGTTTGTCATGCGTGGTGTGGCACGTAAGGAGGCAGATGTGGGCTTAAAATAAGCTCACATCTTTTTTTGTGCTGCACTTCTGTTACTTGCAATGTTATATTTTGATTTCTATCAAATTAAGTATGAAACTGTTCGATCTAGTTAAGGCAACAATCATTCAAGCTTAAATAAATCATCACAAAGGAGAGTTTTATATGGAAAAAATCTTTAAGGCACTTCCGAAAGACTATCGACCAGAAAGTGAGAAGCAGGGTGTGATTGACAATCCCCCAGACCGATTGGTTTTGGGGGATTTTAGTTACGAAATTTAAGCGTCCCGACTTTTGCGGAGTTTAATATAGTAATAAATTCCGATAAATAATGGTATCATGCTAACTACTATACCGGTAGGAGCTTCAAGTCCAATAAGTACAAACATCAT
>CAZONN010000016.1:12954-14123 GCA_964581235.1 uncultured Amphibacillus sp. | reverse complement strand
AAATCTTGATACTTGTCTTCAACCGTATCCAGCATGTTTTCTTTAACCGTATTGACTCTTTGACTGTTGGGTAAGTCTTGAAACAATTGATCAATCTGTTTTTTTACACGTTTCAAATAATCACTCCTCGATAAAGTTATCTATAACTTTTTTGGTTGTTTGCCATTCTTGAAACTTTTCCTGTAAGTAATTTCTCCCATGATGCGTCAACTTATAGTAAGTTCTTGGTTTGCCTTGACTTACTTTTCCTGAATAAGACTCGATATATAGTTTATCTTGAAGGCGGATAAGGGCGGCATAAAGTGTTGCTTCTTTAATCTCATAATGTCCTTCACTTCGGATCGTTATTTTCTTAGAAATCTCATAACCATAACTGTCGTGTTCTTTTAAGATTTGTAGAATGAGGATGTCATTATAGCCACGCATAATATCACTACTAATCAATAAATCACCTTCTTATTTTCAAATTACTCTATCTATCATAGTTAATTACATAATAATCGAACTACTCTAACAGGTCAAGTAGTTCTCGAAGGTGGATACCAAAATAGTCTGATTTAGTATTAAAAGTGTTCGAAGTGCAACGCATAGGTGCTAATCTAATTATCTTTAAGGTCTTTTATTTTTTTCGATAATGGAAGTGCTTGTGCAAGGAAAAATAGTCCGATCAACAAAAAAATAAGATTGAATAGGATGCTTGCTTTTCCTATGTCAGCGGCTTTATTGAAAATCAACTCAACTCCAGTCATAAAGCTTGATACGATAAAGGGTAAGGCCAACATATACCAGATGATGTTCATCCGTTGATAATGTTTAATTTTTGACTCATCATCTGAATATAGCTCGAAGTTGCCGAAATGCTTAGGTCGGCGAAAATATTGCCAGCGGTTAATTGTGGCGATTTGCTCGACGTGAGTTGAATTAATCGGGATATCTTGCTCTGCTAAATCACTCATTTCTTGGCTCGAAAAATTAATTCGATAAATAAATTTTCCGGGTTCACACGACTTAAAAAAATAATATCCATTTGAAATCTGCTCAAGCGCATATCCTTCTTCGCACATCTTATTTAACCATTTTTCTTCTTTCTCAAAATTCAAAAAAACTTTTTTAACTGGATTTCTTCGGACTTTCTTAGGCATCAGATTCACTCCTCTTTTAATTAAAAA
>CAZONN010000016.1:8596-12854 GCA_964581235.1 uncultured Amphibacillus sp. | reverse complement strand
GATGGGCTTTTTCTGTTTTAATTATTTTTTTTGTAAAATTCAAAAATAGGAGTATAATCAATTTGTATCGATCTGTAAGTTAAATCGAGCCAATTTTCAGTTGTTTCCAACTGGAGGGAGGGATATGGATGGATCCAGTGATTGACCAGTTATATAAAATTGATCAGATTGCTAAGAACACGGAAAGCGATATCGACGATCAAAAAGAGGAATTACGATTGTTATATCGGGAAAAACAGCATGTCTTTGACCGCGAGAATCGTCGGCAGATCGAAGAGCAATTGAAAAAGATTAAAGACGAGAGCGCACAGCTGCAGGCAGAGATGAATAAGCTCGTTGATGAACAATATCATGCAGAGCGTGAGCGGTTAGAACATGTGTATAAGAGGAAGCAAGAAGAGATTGTAAATTACATTTTTGAAAATATTATTAAAGGTTGAGGTGGGTGAATTGCTGAATCAATATACTGCCATAACAACCAAAATACGCGGTATGCGTGGTAAGTTACTTAAAAGAGACGATTATATTCAGTTATCCTATTTAAGTTCAGAGGCAGAAATTGCTGCCTATTTGAAAAGACATCCTGGTTATCAGCATGTTTTGGAAAGTGTTGTCGAAAATAAAATAACGCGAGTTGAATTAGAAGGATTGCTTAATTCTTCAATTTACGACGATTATAATAAATTATTTCGCTTTGCGAATTTTAAACAACGGAGGTTTTTACAGATTCATGCGATCACCTATGAAGTTGTTGTGTTGAAGAAATTTTTGAGGCGGGCATTTAATGTTGCAGAGATTTATCAAGAAGTGGGCAATGAATTTTTAAATTTTCTTAGTAGACGTTCGCGGTTGGACTTGGAGACGTTGCAAAAAGCTCAGAACTTACAACAATTCAGACAAGCGTTGATTGGCAGTCGTTATTATCGGCCATTAAGCTTTTTAGAAAGAATTGAAAACCCGACTTTATTTGATTATGAAACGGCCTTAGATACGTATGCTTTTACAACAATTTGGCAAGAGAAAAATAAACTGATTGATCGTCGAGAACGAAAAACATTTGAAAAAATATATGGCACGCAATTTGATTTGTTAAACATTGTCTTTACTTTTCGTTATAAGACATTTTATGATCTACCAGCAGAACAGATTGCTTCTTTGTTGATTCCGATAAATTATCGCTTGAAGCCCGAAAAAATTGCTTTGTTGATTGAGGCAGCTAATGAGGATGAGTTTTGGCAAATAATCGAAACGACATCTTATGCAAAGTATCTTAAGGAATTCAAGAATGAAAAACATTTAGACAAGCTATATGAAAAATTAATGGATGACGTAATTAGAGGTAGAGAAAAGGAAGAGCCTTATTCTGCTGCAACGATGTATGCTTATTTACATGATAAGGAAAAAGAGGTTAGTTTAATTACCCGAATCATTGAAGCGATTCATTACGGCAGAGATACAACGACCATTCAAGAGGTAATTAATCGAAAGTACGAGTAGTTCTTTAATGAAATGACACAATGAAGGAGGGGGATATAGTTGATTAAAGAGATGAAGTTCGTAACGATTATGGGACTACAAAGCGATATTGATCGAATGGTGGATCAGTATCTTTCTAAATATGAAATCCATTTTGAAAATGCGTTAACTGAGCTTTATGGTTCTAAAAGTTTGCGCCCATTTACGAGTCCGAACCCTTACGCTCCATATCTTGAACGTGTGAATAAGTTGTGGGGATATTTAGGAGAAGAGGATCAACAAGATAGTGAGAATGTGATTGACTCACCTTCGATAGAGATGTTGGAAGTGTCGATTGAGCAAATGGAAGGGCATATTGATCCATACTTAGAAAAGGACAAAAAGTTAAAAACGCTTAAAGAGGAAATGGAAAAGTCGTTAAGTATGATCTCTTTATTTGAAGGGATTGACTATCCAATTGAACGAGTTTTGACGATGGACCATATCCATTTTAGATTTGGTCGTTTCACTCATTCTAATTATGATAAGTTTAAAAAATATGTCTTGGATCGCTTTACGACGATTTTCATCGAAGGTGGCAAAGACGAAGATTACACATATGGCGTTTACTTTACGCCACGTGAATCAAGCGAGCGAGTTGATGCATTATATATTTCAATGAACTGGGAACGGGTTTATGTTCCAGAAGTAGAAGAATATATTGGTACACCGAAAGAAATTATGACTGAGATAGGGCGTAAGATTAGTGAAGCTGACAAAGAGATTACGCAAAATAATTTAGTGATTGAAGAGATGATTCGCCCATATCGTTCGGAAATTTTTACAGCTAGAAAGCGACTAGAAGTTTTGTCGAATAATTTCAGCGTTCGTAAATATGCAGCCTTAACTCATGATGAGCACTTGCAAAAAGAAACGCAGTATCTATTAATGGGCTGGATGGCGGCAGAGGATGCGGAGCAACTAATTAAAGAAACCGATGAGGATCCAGATGTCGTCGCGATTTTGGAAGATGACGATGATCCACCAGGTGGAGGCGTTCCACCGACGAAAATTAACAACGCAGCGATATTCCGTCCATTCGAAATGTTTACAAAGATGTACGGGGTGCCTAATTATCGTGAACTTGATCCAACATGGATTGTTGCTTTAACGTATTCACTATTGTTTGGTGTGATGTTTGGTGATGTTGGACAAGGTGGTTTGCTTGCGTTAGGTGGTTATTTTCTTTATAAGAAGAAAAAGGCTGATTTAGGTGGCATTATCGCCTTAGCTGGTGTCTTTGCAACTTTCTTCGGGTTTATGTATGGAAGCTTTTTTGGTTTTGAAAATATATTTCCTACGCTCTGGCTCCATCCGATGATAGCGATGACAGAGTTGCCGTTTATTGGCTCGATGAATACAGTCTTTGTTGTGGCGATTGCGTTTGGGATGTTTATGATTTTAACGACATTAATCATCAATATTATGTCTGAAGTAAAAACACACGAAACAAAAGCGGTCCTGTTTGATCGTAATGGTGTTGCTGGACTCGTTTTCTATGCGTCGTTAGTAGCTGTTATCGTTTTATTTATGACAGGTAATCCATTTCCAGGTGGGATTGTCTTATCAATTATCTTAGGATTTCCATTGATAATGATTGCACTTAAGGAACCGATTTTGTCACTTATGGAAAAGAAAAAATTAGCTGGTAGTGAAGGTCCAGTTATGTTTGTCGTACAAGCTTTCTTTGAAATTTTCGAAATCTTGTTAAGCTACTTCTCTAACACACTGTCTTTTGTTAGGGTTGGCGCGTTTGCTGTTAGTCACGCTGCGATGATGCAAGTTGTCATGATGCTATCAGGTGCGGCTGAGGGTGGCAATATTAATTGGTTTATCGTGGTTATTGGAAATATTATTGTGATTGGATTAGAAGGTTTAGTTGTTGGGATTCAAGTTTTACGGTTAGAGTTTTATGAGATCTTTAGTCATTTCTACAAAGGGGACGGAAAACCCTTTGAAAATCATGTGATGAAAAACTGAGAGTGAGGAAACTACAATGAATATACTTATTAAAATAACATTATTAGCAACATTTATTTTAGGTTTTGTCTTACCTTTTGCTTATTATTTCTTTGGAATGAAATCTCGGAGTCGCTATAAACGTGCTCTGATTGGAAATATTGCCGCTGTTATAACGGGGATCGTTATTGCGACAATTTTAGCTTATAATCCCGATTTCCAACTGCTTGCAGCTGAACCTGCTGTTGCAGGTCAAGCGGTTGATACAGGATTTGCAACGGGAATGGGTTATATCGCTGCAGCGCTGGTAACAGGTTTATCTTGTATCGGGGGCGGTGTTGCGGTAGCAAGTGCATCATCAGCAGCTTTAGGTGCAATCAGTGAAGATGATTCGATCTTTGGTCGGTCATTAATTTTTGTTGGACTAGCTGAAGGGATTGCATTATACGGTTTAATTATTTCATTTATGATTTTAGGACAACTGTAAAATGAAAATGTTTTTAATTAGTGATAATTTAAGTACTCTAACGGGCATGCGCTTAGCTGGTATAGATGGTGTGATTGTTCATGAAAAAGAGGAAATTGGGCAGGCCTTAGATGAGGCTGTTCAAGATGAAAGTATTGCGATTATTTTAATTACTGAAAAGCTTGGAAAACAATTTTCTAAACTGATTGATGATATCCGGGTGGATCACCAACGCCCATTGCTCGTTGAAATTCCGGATCGTTACGGAACTGGGCGTCGGCCTGATTTTATTACGGCATACGTAAATGAAGCGATCGG
>CAZONN010000016.1:0-8496 GCA_964581235.1 uncultured Amphibacillus sp. | reverse complement strand
TTGAAACAGCAACGTGACTTGCATAAAGAACAACAAAAATTAAAAGCTGATGTTTTTAATCAAGTGGATAAAAAAATAGATGCATTTCTGCAAACCGAGGATTACCTGAATTTATTGGAGTCTCAAATCAAACAAGCACTAACGCTTGCAAAAGATGAAGAGATTCTGATTTATCTCGACCCAGTCGATCAGGATAAAATCAAGCAACTAGAACAACGAACCGGTCATTCGTTGATTGTGTCAGATCGTCCGTTTATTGGTGGGATTCGTGGTGTGATTACGTCACGAAATATGTTGATCGATTATTCGTTTTTGAAAAGGCTAGAAGCGGAAAGAGAAAACTTCTCCTTTGATGTTGTAGAAGAGGGGGATAGTAAGTGAAACCATTAGATAAAATTTATGGAATTAATGGACCGATTGTCTATGTAAAAGGAAAAACTCAGTTTCAGATGTCTGAAATGGTTTATGTAGGCGAGAAACGTTTGATTGGTGAAATCATTTCTTTAAACAATCAAATGACAACGATCCAAGTATATGAGGAAACATCTGGAATGAAACCTGGTGAACCAGTATACGGCACAAGCCAACAGATGAGTGTCACACTTGGACCGGGTATCTTAAATAATATTTTTGATGGGATTGAACGTCCTTTAAAAGCAATCGAAGAACAAGTTGGCCAGTACATTACGAAATCAGTTCAAGTTGAACCACTAGATACTGAACGTAAATGGCCAGTACGTGTGACGGTTGAGGTCGGACAACAAGTAACTGGTGGAACAATTATCGCTGAAGTCCAAGAAACAACAACAATTTTGCATAAATCAATGATCCCACCTCATGTCGAGGGAGAAGTGATTGAAGTAGTTCAAGACGGCGACTATACCGTTATTGAGACAATTATAAAAGTAAAGCAATTGGATAACACGATTATTGATATCCCACTAGCCCAAAAATGGCCAATTCGAATTCCACGACCGGTTCGCAAACGTCATGAGAGTTCAGTGCCATTAATAACAGGTCAACGAGTCGTTGATACGCTTTTTCCAATAACGAAAGGTGGAACGGCGGCGATTCCTGGTGGGTTTGGTACAGGGAAAACGATGATGCAACACCAAATTGCGAAATACTCTGATGCCGATATTATTGTTTATATTGGTTGCGGAGAACGTGGAAATGAGATGACAGAAGTATTAGAGGATTTTTCTGAATTAGAGGATCCGAAAACAGGCACGTCGTTAATGGAAAGAACCGTTTTAATTGCTAATACATCAAATATGCCTGTAGCTGCTCGAGAAGCATCGATTTATACGGGCGTAACTTTAGCCGAGTATTATCGTGATATGGGTTATGATGTGGCGATCATGGCAGACTCAACGTCACGTTGGGCAGAAGCTTTACGAGAATTATCTGGTCGTTTAGAAGAGATGCCAGCCGAAGAAGGTTTTCCAGCTTATTTAGCGAGTCGGTTAGCAACGTTTTATGAACGTGCTGGTTTAATGCAAAACTTAAATGAAACAGAAGGCTCCATTTCAATTATTGGTGCTGTTTCTCCTCAAGGTGGCGATTTTTCTGAACCGGTTACACAAAACACGAAACGATTTGTTCGTTGTTTTTGGGGCTTAGATCGTCAACTTGCTAATGAACGCCACTATCCAGCTGTGAGCTGGTTGAATAGCTACAGTCTTTATGTGGATGATTTGTCAGCCTGGTTTCGAGATAACGTTTCTGTAGACTTTGTGAATAATCGCCGTCAAATTGTTGAGATTTTACATCAAGAAAGTTCATTGATGGATATTGTTAAATTGATCGGTAGTGATGTTTTGCCAGATGATCAGAAATTAACGATTGAAATTGCGCGTGTCATTCGTCTAGGCTTTTTACAGCAAGATGCGTTTCATAAAGAAGACACGAACGTACCTTTAGTAAAGCAAGAAAGAATGATGGAGGTTATTTTACATTTATATCGTCGATGTAAAGACATGATTTCAATGGGAATGCCGATGTCGTTGCTTCTTGAAAATCATATTTTCTCAAAGGTTATTTCGATAAAATATGATGTTCCAAACGATCAACTGAATTTACTTGATCAGTATCTAGAAGAGATCGATCAATTCTATAATCATATTATGGAAACGAATGCTTAAGGAGGGGTTTAGATGTCAATTGAATATTTAGGACTCGATTCGATAAATGGGCCCCTTGTTGTATTAGAGGGTGTTCAGGATGTCGCTTATGATGAAATAGTTGAATTTTCTGTTCAACGAACCAAAAGGAAACTTGGCCGAGTGATTGAAGTTTACGAAGATAAAGCGATTATTCAAGTGTTTGAAAGCACCGCAGATATGTCGTTAGAAAATACACATACCAAATTAACAGGGCGTCCAATGGAGCTTCCCTTAGCTCCAGACATATTAGGGCGAACATTTGATGGTATTGGTCGTCCAATTGATCAATTAGGTGACGTCTCATATGTGTTAAAAAGGGATGTTAATGGTGATCCGTTAAATCCAGTCTCTCGAGAGTACCCGAGAAACTTTATTCAAACAGGTATTTCATCAATCGATGGGTTAACGACATTAATTCGTGGTCAAAAGTTGCCTTTCTTTTCAGGTGATGGCTTGCCACACAATGAGTTAGCTGCACAAATTGTTCGACAAGCTAATCTTGGAGAAGGAAGTAACGAGAAGTTCGGTATTGTATTTGCTGCAATGGGTGTCCAACATGACGTCGCGGATTTTTTCCGTCGTACCTTTGAAGAAAGTGGTGTTTTAGACCGGGTGACGATGTTTTTAAATGTTGCAAGTGATCCCGTCATTGAGCGAATTATGACGCCGCGTGTTGCATTAACTGCCGCTGAATATTTGGCCTACGATTTAGGCATGCATATTCTAGTCATTATGACTGACATGACAGCATATTGTGAAGCGCTCCGTGAAGTGTCGGCTTCAAAACAGGAGATACCTTCAAGAAAAGGGTATCCGGGTTATTTATATAGTGACTTAGCGATGATCTATGAGCGAGCGGGAATTGTTGCTGGAAAACCTGGGTCAGTGACTCAAATTCCAATCTTAACGATGCCAAACGATGATATTACCCACCCAATTCCGGATTTAACCGGCTATATCACTGAGGGTCAGGTTGTATTTGATCGTGATTTACAAGGGAAATCTATTTATCCACCAATCGATATTTTACCGTCACTTTCACGGCTAATGAAGGGTGGAATTGGCGAAAATTACACTAGAAAAGATCATCAAGCCGTTGCGAATCAATTATTCGCTTCTTATTCACGTGTGAAGGAAGCTCGTTCATTAGCTTCGGTTATTGGTGAAGATGAGCTAGCACCAACAGATCGAAAATATTTAGAATATGGGCGTAAATTTGAAGATCAATTTTTAGGTCAAGCAAGAGATGAGAATCGAACGATTCTTGAATCATTAGACTTAGCATGGGAATTATTACGCATGTTGCCACGAGAAGAGCTAGATCGAATCGATACGCAACTATTGGATCAATATTATGGTTTAGAGAAGGTGTTATAATGCCTGTAAACACTGCGCCAACGAAGGGGAACTTAATGAGAATTGAGAAGACCCTCTCCCTGTCTAACCAGGGCTATGAAATGCTTGATAAAAAGCGGATCATTTTAATTAATGAAATCATGTCGTTAGTTAAAGAAGCAGAGGATATCCAGCATCAAATTGATCAAACGTATCGCGATGCTTACGCTGCCTTAGAGCAAGCAAACGTAGAAGCTGGTATTCGCTATGTTGAGGAAATTGCTGCAACTGTCCCGATTGAAGATTCATTAAAGCTAAAAGTCCGAAGTGTGATGGGAACAGAAATTCCACTAGTTGAATATGACGAAACACCATCTAGACCCGCCTATTCATTTTACAGTACAAATTCATCGCTTGATGAAGCGCGGGTTGCTTTTGAAAAGGTAAAAAAATTGACGATCGATTTATCAATGATTGAAAACACCGCTTTTCGTTTAGCAAATAATATCCGAAAAACACAAAAGCGTGCAAATGCATTAAAAAATATTTCTATCCCAAGACTTCAGACTCAAAAAGTAGAGATCGTGAATGCTCTAGAAGAAAAAGAACGTGAAGAATTTACGCGATTGAAAGTTGTTAAAGAAAAGATTCTGCGTTAGAGTCTGAGTATGAGTAAAAGCTTGAAAAGTGTTTCGATTAACTTTTCGGGCTTTTTTGATTAAAAAAGCATCATTATTAAGCCAGAAAACTAACTACGGACATATTTTGATTATTTAGACGAGAAAATGTCCGTAATACACCAACTATGGACATTTCGTCTGCTTTTTTTGGGCAAAAAGTCCGTAGTCGCACCCATTACGGACATTTCCGCTGATTTTTTAAGGCAAAAAGTCCGTAGATGCGCAACTACGGACATATTACCGCGTTTAAAATCAAAAATAGTCCGAAGAAGTAAGAAATAAGAATGAATAAAGCGATGATACGATTATTCGCCAATCATGAGGATAGTTATGCGACAAATGAGGTGACGATATACTGGAATTCACCCGCTCTGTTTGTGTTAGCGCACTTTTAATACAATTGAATTGAATATTAGTATTCGGTCATGGTATAAATAGAGAGGATCAAAAGATTCTATCTATTTATTTTAGTAGGACAAGGTTTCCTATATTGAAAGGAATTTAAGATGAAAGAAAATTTTTGGCGGGATTTACCGCGACCGTTTTTTGTATTAGCACCGATGGAAGATGTGACGGATGTTGTTTTTCGTCATGTGGTCAGTGAAGCAGCAAGACCGGATGTCTTTTTCACTGAGTTTACAAATACAGTAAGCTATTGTCATCCAGAGGGTAAAGAAAGTGTTAGAGGCCGGTTAACGTTTACCGAAGATGAACAGCCAATTGTTGCTCATATTTGGGGAGACGAGCCGAAGTATTTTAGGGAGATGAGCATGGGACTCGCTGAGCAAGGCTTTAAAGGAATTGACATCAACATGGGTTGCCCTGTACCAAACGTTGCATCAAAAGGAAAAGGGGCTGGGTTGATTAGGTTTCCTGATAAGGCGGCAGAAATTATTGAAGCAACTAAAGCAGGTGGGCTACCAGTCAGTGTGAAGACGAGACTTGGCTATACGTCTTTAGATGAATGGCGCGACTGGCTGACACACTTACTCGAACAAGATATTGCCAATTTGTCGATTCATTTACGAACGCGCAAGGAAATGAGTGATTTTGATGCGCATTGGGAACTGATTCCTGAGATTAAAAAACGCCGTGATGAGATTGCACCTGATACGTTATTGACGATTAATGGTGATATTCCCGATCGTCAAGTAGGTTTAGAGCTTGTTGATAAATATGGTGTCGACGGTGTTATGATTGGTCGGGGAATTTTCACAAATCCATTTGCTTTTGAAAAAGAACCGAAAGACCATAGTCATCTAGAATTACTAGATTTGTTAAAACTGCATTTGGACTTGTTTGATCATTATTCTAACTTAGAAGAACGCTCATTTAAACCATTGAGACGCTTTTTCAAAATTTATGTCCGTGGTTTTAGAGGTGCGAGTGAATTAAGAAATGAATTAATGAGTACAGTGACGACTGATGAAGTGCGTGCATTACTCAAGCGATATGAGTGAAAAAACAGAACCTCTACTTAATTTAGTGGGCAGTGAAAAAGTCCAATATTTAAATTAGGTTGTAGAGAGTTCATTCATTAGTGAGGTCTTACTTCAATGGCGTTTAACATCGAAAAACACTCTCCATTTGGTGAGTGTTTTTGCTTTTGATCATTCATCAAAATAGTGTAATGAAACAGGGGGAGCCAGCTTTAACTGAGCTCCCCTAAATAAATATCCTCACTTATTATTCCTTTTATTAAAGACTAATTTACTCAAGTAAAGTATGGGATCATCCTCAGTCATACTACTGTCTACATATGATGGTTTTTCTCGTAACAGTGCTGATAGTTGGAGTAGGGATGATGTGAGTTTTTCGCGTTTAGTTTCGCTGATGCTGAATTCGACTCCGTATTCGAAAATATTTTTTTTGATTTCTCTGCTCCAAACGATTCTTCCTGCTAGGTTATAGTGTTCGCCGAGTAGTTGCAGGTCAAATCCGTAGACGATATCCTTATTTGTTGGGAGGATCAGGTAACTAGCAAATTTGATGCCACCTGGCCCGATGTTCTGAATTAAGATTTTCGTGTTTCGTTCTAGGCTTATTTCTTTTTCTTGGATTGAGAGTATTTTCATTCCAGCAAGTAATGAGTTTGGTAATGTCAGGCGGAAGTATTTTCGTCGATCTAAGCGTCTTACTTCATTGTCATTGCTCGGTGTGACGTGCTTCATTTGAAACCATTTTAACATTTCTTCACTGGAAATAGAGGGGCTGAAGTAATAGCCTTGGATTTCATCGGCTCCCATTTTTCGGATCATGTCAGATTGTTTACGTCGTTCGACGCCTTCAACGACTGTTTTCACTTGTAGGCGACTGCAAAGGTCGAGTAGTGATTTTATGATAATTTGTTGTTTTTTGTTATTTTCTAAGTCATCAATTGCTTGCCGGTCAATTTTAACAGTATTAAAGTTGTAGTGGACAAGGTCATAAATGGATGAAAAGCCATCTCCCATGTCATCTATAGCTAAGCGCGTACCAAGCCTTTGGATCTTTTTGATTGTATTTACCAGAATTTCATCGTATTTAAGTTTTGTTTCTTCGGTTATTTCGATTTCTAATTGTTCAGGATCAACTTTATGTCTATTTAATGTCTTCTTAATATTATCATATAAGTGTGGTATTAAGAAGTTCTCTGGCGCTAAATTTATCGACACTTTTGGAATTAGTACACCAGCGTCTTCCCATGTTCTTAGTTGCTTGATTGCTTTGCCGATCACGAACGCGGTGATGTCTTCGCCTAAGCCCAGGTCTTGTGCCAGTGGGATAAATTCATTAGCTGAGACGTTCCCCCAAATAGGATGTTTCCAGCGCAATAGTGCTTCAGCTCCGGTCACTTCTAATGTCTTCACATTAATTTGTGGTTGGTATTCTAAATAAAATTCGGCGTTTTGAATGCTTTGAAATAAGCCGGCTGTAAGTTGGGATTGTCTCAATAGGTCAATACTTTTGTCTTGAATGTAGAAGCCTTTCCTTCCAGGCCCCAACTTGACAGCATCAATTGTTGCAATTGTCGTGTGCTTGATTAAATCAACTACATTCTCACCATCATTTGGATATATTCCAATCCCGATATTTGCACTTAGGTGAACTTGTTGTTGATTAATTGTCATTGATTTTTCAACGACTTCAATCAATTGTTTAGCAGTTCTCAGGACATGTCTATCCCTTTGAATGATCGCATACCATCCGTCAGTATATGAGTGGAACAGGAACCCTTTATCGAACATAAATTGACTCAGTCTTCTTGATGTTTCGAGTAAGATTTGCTCCGCTACTTCATGGCCAAGTGTCATTAAAATATTATCATACGTCGGAATAATAATTTTATATAGCGTGAATTTACGTTTCTTTTGTTTGTTTTCGTCGATTGTTTTCTGCAAAAATTTTCTTCCGTAAATGAGGTTAGGTAAGTTTGTGTACTCGTCTTGATGATTCGGAATTTTATTGTTTTTCGGGTTGCCGATTTCTCTTCTTTCACTAACGAATCCAGCAGCAAATTCTAAGCCATTCTGTTCGTCTTCAATTGCAACGATTGTCGTATCAAACCAGATTGAATCGCCATTAGGTAGATCAATAAAATAGGAGTGGAAAAATTCTTTTTTCTCTTTAAGTGTTTCTTGCAGATCTTTTAAATCATGTGAAGCAATTTTCTCGATCAGGTGGAATATTTCGCTTCTAGTTAATCTTTTATTTGTGATCAATTTAAATCGATTCACTAATTTGTTCGAGATAAAAATGAAGTCTTCATTCTTCATATCCCAAAGCCAGACAGCTAAATGAGCTTTGTTAATAAACTGAGTAAGTGAGTTCAATTTGAGTGAATTGGATTTATCTAAACTAAGCATATTAAATGCCTCCTTGGAAAGAAAAAGGTATTATAACGCTTTCATTTATGGTCTGTTTAAATTTTCAAGGAATACAATCGATACTTTTGCTCCGCTGTCCTCCTTAATAGACTTTTATGTATGTCATTTAACTCTAGATTACCATAATTGTTGTCATGATGGTAGAAATACTGTATATATATTGTCAAGGTTGCATTAAATTCATTTAAAATTCGAATTGTGAGAATTTTATATGAACGCCAAGCCTTTTTACATTAACTATTTGGAAGTGATTTAAAATCTAAAGGATCCGTGATAAAGCGATCTCAGACAAATAATTTCAAAAGATAGGTGTTTATATGTCAAAACGAAAAAAACATAAAGATCAAGAAAAAGAAGCAAGTTTGTGGGAAGAAAGTGATGAAACATTTGCTTATATTGCTGGTTACACTTCAGGAGGTGTCCCTTACGGTGTTACCTGGGAAGAATGGG
>CAZONN010000015.1:0-17639 GCA_964581235.1 uncultured Amphibacillus sp. | reverse complement strand
ACAAAATTTAACTCATCCTTAATGGAAATTCACGATTTTGTCACATACCAAACAATGGATCAGTGATTTGAACAATCAAACGACATCATTTCACACGCTGGGACAGGATCGGTATTAGGCGGACAAGGACACATTATCCCTTGTCACGAACTGAAAAACTTAAAAAAAGCCGTCCAAGCAGTTCAACTATTTCAACCCAAACCATTTATTTCAGGCAAAGAAAAAATATGTACACTTTTAGAAACATATATTGAACGAGCATAAAAAAGAGAAAATTTAAATTACACACTAATTCCATGATTAATTGACTGGAATGTGCTATAGTAATTTGATGAGAAGACTTTACAAACAATTTACCGTAACTTAATAATGGCTTCAAACGACTAATGTTTTGTAAAGGAAAATATTGTTCAAGAAAGGAAGGGGAAAATGACCTACTTCTATGCAGCAACACTTTGCTTTATCTTGTCGCTAATACTAACCCCTTTTGTTAAAAAAATTGCCTTTAAGATTGGGGCAGTTGACCATCCAAACAAACGAAAAGTTCATAATAAAATCATGCCACGGTTAGGTGGCTTAGCAATATTTGCGAGTTTTGTAATTGGGATCCTTATCTTTAATCCAGATGGCGAGTTCGAACTTCCGATCACTATCGGCGCACTCTTAATTATGGCAGTTGGAATTATTGATGATAAATATCAACTAGCAGCACGCTATAAATTTACCGTTCAACTAATTGCTGCAATTATCGTTGTCCTATCAGGATTAGAAATTACCTACATTAACTTACCACTAGGTCACGTGATTGAATTTGGTTTCTTAAGCATTCCAATCACAATACTGTGGATTGTAGGCATCACAAATGCAATCAACCTAATTGATGGCTTAGACGGTTTAGCTGGCGGTGTTTCAACAATCGCACTAATAACAATCGGCGGTCTTGCGATCTCACTAGGCGATTCATTCGTTGCACTAATTAGCTTTTTATTAATCGGAAGCACACTCGGATTTTTAGTCTTTAACTTTTATCCGGCCAAAATATTTATGGGCGATACCGGCGCAATGTTTTTAGGCTACATGATCGGCGTCTTATCAATTTTAGGATTTAAGAACGCAACACTATTCTCATTAATCGTTCCGATCGCAATTCTAGGTGTCCCGATTTTAGACACACTCTTAGCAATCGTTAGACGAGCCGTTCATAAAAAACCATTATATTCACCTGATAAAATGCATTTACACCATTGTTTATTGAATTTAGGCTTTGGCCATCGCCAAACAGTCATTTTGATTTACTGTATCAGTGCACTATTTAGTGTTGCTGCCATCATCTTTAACCAATCAACAATGTGGGGAACAACAATTACCTTTTTCGCCATGACAATCCTCATTGAGCTAATGATTGAGCTAACTGGAATTGTCAGTGTTAACTATCGACCATTATTAAATCTAATTTATCGAAGAAAATAACAAAAGAACTTAAGTGCCAAACGCACCTAAGTTCTTTTATTTTTGGTAAATACGATCAACAAGTAATTTTGCTGACTGACCAGTTGAATACGTATTCCACAACTTAGAAAATTGTTCAACCTTAGCTAAATCAAACTGATCCACTGAAATTTGCTCAATAAGCCCATCTGTTGACGTCACAACCGGACCAGGCATGTTTGCCTCATAATCAACCCAAAAACCCCGCTCATCAACGTAATCATCTAAATCATAACTATAAAAAATCATCGGTCGGTTCAATAATGAAAATTCAAACGGAATTGAAGAATAATCACTGATTAAATAATCAGCCACCACCAATAAGTCATTCATGTTCGGATAACTAGACACATCAATGATAAAGTCCGAGTAGCCCTCAATCGAAAATCCACGCCTAACGGCAGGATGAAGCCGTAACAAGATAACGTGTGTCCCATGAAACGCTTGATATAAAGCACCTAAATCCAAATGCAACCCAGCACTACCAATCTCCGAATCACGAAAAGTCGGTGCATAAAGAATCACTTTTTTAGCTTCAATTTGTGGATACTTTTCGGTAACTAACTCAACAGCATGCTCAACCCTTTTATGATCAAAAAAGAAATCAGTCCGAGGAACCCCTGTTCTAAGTAACTGACTCTCAGTTAAATCAAACGCCTGTTTAAAAATATCACCCATCTGATCTGAACCAATCACAACATCTGTGAAGCGCTGATAAACTGCTCGAAACCGTTTATGAGCACGAGCTGATCGACTCTGAATTGTCGGATCATGCAAACCAAATCGTTTAATCGCACCAGCAGCATGCCAAAGTTGTACGACTTTAACATCAGAATTAAACTCCGTCACCGTAAGAAACCCAAAATAATTATCAACAAAAATAACCCTTGCTGTAGCCAAATGATAAATCGATTTAATCAACTGAATCAGATTAACCGTCTCAAACTTCAAAACCTGTTCACGCTCTGATTCGCTAAAATCCACCCTACAACTCCCAGTCACAAGAATAATTAACTCATGATCCGTCTCCTGAAGACACTGCTTTCGAACGTGATTGATATTATCACCAAACGAAGCGACTAAAACTGTTTTATCCTTGAGTGGCAAGTGTTTAAAAATCGAAAAGAAGATTTTAAATAAGAACAAATAGCTAGAGATGAAAAACTCCCTAGCCATGGTTTGTAATATGCATATCTTGTTTTATTTTTGTAGTAGAAATTCCATCAGTCCTTGGAAGATAGACGACTTCACAGTAATCTTTTAGAAAATCAAACTTCCCTTCCCAATCATTCCCCATCACAAAAACATCGATATTATGTTCTTTCACATCTTTTATTTTCTGTTCCCACTCATGCTCAGGAATCACTTGATCAACATAACGAATCGCTTCAAGAATCATTTTTCTTGTTTCATAATTATAATACGCCTTTTTACCTTTAATCGCATTGAACTCATCAGATGAGATTGCGACAGTTAAATGGTCACCCATTTCCTTAGCTCGCCTTAAAATATTAATATGACCATGATGTAGTAAATCGAATGTGCCATATGTTAGAACTTTCTTCATTTGTATCCTCCTAAAGTTGGTGTTTCCTTCTATTATTAAGTTTATCGCTATAATATTTCTAAATATATATTATAGAGTTAATCTAACTCTATATCAAGCTAAATCATAATCAGAAAATTAGGATGACCAGTCTTAGAAATGAGTAACGAATTAACTTTTAAAAATGAAAAATATTTTGTGAAACAGAATTTCAGTTACTTGAAGTTAAATATATACAAATGAAAAAGTAGTAATTATATGCTACAATTGTGAAAGTAAATTGTAAAAGTAATTTACAAAATGTTAGTAGATCGATTTGCTATGATATCTATAGACAAAGATCACGGAGGTATGGAAAGTGAGTAATCGGATGAAGTTAATATCGATAGAAGATAATGAAATTTCATTTGAAACACCAAAGGACTTAATAATTAAGAGTCTTTACCTTTTAAATGAATTAAATGACAAAATAGAACTACAGTTCAACTTGAATTTAAGTGAAATAACAGTCGAAAATCCTCTGCCACAATTGCAAATAGATAGCTGTTACGCATTGTATTTAAATGATGAGGAGATCGGTAGTGCTGAACAGTTGTTAATTGCTGCAGAAGGCATAATAATCGAGCAAAAATTAACATCGACTTATTTCCGAAAAAAAATAGACGACATTTCATTTATTGAATCTAATCAATTATTGGAGGACAATATATCGGTTGAAAATGTAAGTATGCAGGATGCTAAATTAGTTTTGGAAATACCAAACAAAACGGTCTGTTCAGGTAATGTGTTTGGTTTTTTTGCAGTGAATAGAGAAACAAAAGAGATAAAAAGCCTAAAGTTTTATCACATAGATGGACTTTATTATGTGTGTCTATTAGAAGATTTTAATCAAGGACTTTGGCAAATCAATATATTACATCGATTCGATCAATATTTTTTGTTAGATAATATTGTACAAGGAAATGCAAACCAGATGAATGAATCTTACTTCATTGGGTATGTAGGTGAGTATACGGGAAAACATATAGGTGCTTACTTTGATGTGAACCAATTAATAATTACATATCTACTTAAAGAAGATTTTTTTAATGTTATTCCAGTCAATGAAAAAACAGATATTTTATTAGATACAATTGAATTTAAAGATGGAATCGACAAGTATGTAGAATTGAATACTTCTGATAGTGAAGTAATCTCTAACGCAAACTTAGTTGGTGTTTTTTTAAACGCTAGAAAAAGTAAGGAACGTGTGTGTATTCCCTTTGTGAGTATCACCAATAATACAATTCGGATTCCACTCTCTTCACAATTGCTTGAAGCGATTGAATATAATCGTTGGAATTTAGAAGCCCATATTATTAGTGAAAACCACTCTATTTCTGGACGGTTAAGAATAAACAGAGAAGTCAAAGAAAAAGTGTTTTATTTAGATCGATATTCGGATAATGATGGAGTTTTAGTCTATACTACAAAAAATAATTATTTATCAGTGTTAAAATCATCTGCTTCTTTTGTATTCAAAGAACGACATAAGCTAAAGGCAACCCTGACTAAATTAACTAATAGTAGCAAAGGCTATCGCTTAACAATCAATGTGAATCGCCCAAAAAATATAGAGATAAACAATATTGTTTTAAAACTACGTTCAAATGATGTGTCGAAAATGATTGTTTTAGAAAACACCCGTATAAAAATATTGGAGACTAATAAACAATCAGTATCAGGTTCATTTGTTATGGATTGGGATAACGACTTTTATCCTCTGTATTGGGATGTATACTTACAAGTAACTAATAGTAGTGGAATTCAACAATTGATTACAGTCAAGGGAGCACGACGTAGGTTAAGATGGAAAGTAAGTTTTGACTACTTTTCGAATTCTATTTATACTAGCGATAAAATCGTTTACCCTTATATGACAGTAAAAGGTGATGTTGCCTTTATGATGCGCGATAAGGAAACGTTCGAAACTAAAACATTTAAATTAAAAGAAAAAATCGCATTTATAATTTATCTCTTATTATATCCTTTTTATTATAAGAATAAGGATATTTGGCTTGGATTTGAGAAGTTTTCGTCTACTGCGCAAGATAACGGCTATGCATTTTTCCGCTACGTAGACAAAAATAAGCTCCATGAGAATTTTTATTATATATTAAAGGAAGATTCAACTGATTATATAAAGGCAAGTCGAGAAAGTGATAAAATTGTCCCTTTTATGTCATTTAAATACTTACTATTAATATATGCAAGCAATATATTTGTGACGTCAGAGCATAAACGACATGCTTATCACTTGAGAGTAAGAACAGGACTTGTGGGTAGGAAAATAGAAAATAAAAAAAGCGTATTTCTACAACATGGTGTTACAGCGTTAAAGAAAACTAATTTTTTCAAGAAAGCAAGAGCTAGAGGGAATTTCAAATTAGTAATTGCAACATCTAATTTGGAAAAAGAAATTATTCACAAAAATTGGAATTACAAACCAAATGAAATAGCGGTAACAGGTTTTCCAAGATGGGATTATTTATTTGATAAATCACGAGATCAAAAACAAAAGAAAATATTTGTCATGCCTACTTGGAGAACTTGGTTAGAAGGTATGAAGATGGAAGACTTTAAACAAACAGATTACTTTAAAAACTATCAACTGTTTTTAAATTCGAAGGAATTAGAGGCGATATTGAAGGCGCATAATATTGAATTGTGCTTTTTCCTGCATCCAAAATTTAGTGAGTATTTTTCAGCGTTTGAGATTAAGAATCAATCAGTTCAAATTAAGGAATTTCAATCTGTTAAAGTCAATGAAGAATTAATGGAATCCTCATTGTTAATCAGTGACTATTCATCTGTTACTTGGGATATGTTTTTCATGAAAAAACCAGTTATATTTTATCAGTTTGATTTTGAACAATATAATGACTTTGAGGGTAGTTATATAGATATGGAAAATGATTTGTTTGGGGATCGAGCATTAAATGGATCTGAGTTAGTTGCGTTAATTAATGAATATGCAATGAATAATTTTCAATTAAAAGATGAATATCACCTTCTTTATAATGAATATTTTGAATATATGGATCGCAATAACTCTTCAAGAACATTTGAAGTTATAAAAAAGTTAAAGTAGGGTGAAAAAATGAATTATATTACTTTTGATTTACACAACAGTAAACACTCATTTATATTAACAAATAAATCAAAGGAAGAAGTCGAATATATTTGCGTAGGTGGCAAATATGTGAATTTTTCAAAAGAAGAATTAAAAGATGATAAGCTAGGGATTAAATTAAATATTAAAGGACAATTTCCAACAGGCATTTCTTTGGAAGTTACTTTCTTAGATAGAAAACAAGAAGAAATTTCATATCAAGTCGAAAAGAATGGTTATTCACCTATGTTCGAAGGGATGCCAGGTCTTCTTTTATTTACTAATGAAAAAATGTATATTAAGTTTATGTATTTGAACAACAGCCTTGTTGATTTCGACAAATTAGCGATAGTTAAAAGTGTTAGAGCAAAATTGGAGTTACGTGAAGATTATGTAGCTGTGAAGTTTAAAGACGATAATACACCTAACTTAGAGAGCTTGTTAATTGTTGCAAGAGAAAATGAAACTAATATTAAGCACGTTATTCCTGTCTACTCAAAAGGTAATGAATTAGTCTTTGAAAAAAGCTATATGAATGGAATCTTTAATCTTGATTTAATTCTTATACAGGGTGAACACTTATTTTTAAATAGTTTCGCTGATAACGTTAATAATTACGTTCCATTATTTAACCAGACAGATAAAGTTATTAAAAGCGACACAGATCTCGTAGATTCAATAAAGGTTGAAAACCATGAGCTTTCAATAAAACTCAATTCGTCTACATTAGTAGATCGTGTAATTGTAGTATCTCATAATGCTTATGTGGAAATTAATGATGAGCAATTATTAGATTGTCTCCGTCTTGATGCAAGTCTTTTCAATCATGCGTATGCAAGTTACTTAATAATCCTTAAAGGAAATCAATATTATTATGAGAATTTAAATGATTCGTTAAAAAAAATAGACGATCCTAACGTTTATAATTTTAATTTGAATCATATTAGAAATAGTGAAAAGGTAAACATCAAAAACATTACTGTTGATGATGTTCTTCTCAGCTTCGACTTGATAGAAGATAATGTTGAATTAAGTTTTACTGAGACACCGTTTCTACTTGTTAAGTTAAGAAATAGTAATAGAATTGAGTATATTAGAGGTAAAAGAGTGGATCGGAGATTTACCTTTAATTTTGGTGTATTACTTGAAGAGATACAGGACTCTGACGCCACAAGGTGGGAACTTTATTTAATAAATGATTATAAATCGGAACAAAGTTATCAAATTGGTGATTTTGAAAACACTGTGTTAGAAAGACCAAAGCGATTTTTTAAATTATTTAAACAAGAATTTGAAAATAATTCAACCTATAAACAGCACTCTAGAATATATATAACAATGAATAACGAATTGGCTATGGTGAAAAACACATTGTCTAACTTAGTAAAAGAAGAGTATGATCTCAAAATTAAAGTCATTCATTTTTATATGAAAAAAAATATAGTTGAAATGAAAATTGATATAGATTCTCCGTATGTTGATGACTTTAAATTAGGCTCTTTCTACTTAATTAACAGAAATAAAGACAAAATAGATAAGAGAGAGATTGAATTATTAGATCATAAGCAAAAGCATGACAGGTATGAGGTAAAAGTAAGGATTGATTTAAGTAAATTATCGTTTTATCCATTGTATTGGGATGCTTATATTGGAATTGTATCAAATGGAGTTGAATATTACTCAAGGATTCATACACTAACAAAAAGTATCGCTTGGGATATTAACGAAACAATCACTAGATACCAATATGATATGGCGGATAATGACATATTTTATCCTTACACTACTTTAGCAGGTGGTATTTCATTTACTTATAGGGAGAAAGAGTATTTTGAAAATAGATATTATTTATTTAAAGAAAACCTTGCATACTTGATTGTTAAATTATTTTCTAAATACTATGAGAAACGCAGAATTTGGTTAGCATATGAGAAGCATGCTATGTCAGCTCATGATAGTGGATATTATTTCTTTGACTACGTATATAAAAATAAAAAACACGATGAATTTTATTACATTATCCGTAAAGATTCTCCAGAGATTGAAAATCTAGCGGATAAGAAGGATAAAATTGTATACTTCATGTCATTTAAATACTTCATATATATGTTTGCTGCTGAACTGTTTTTTTCTTCTGACACAAGGCGACATTCTTACAACCTTAAGCTTAAGAAAAGTAGACTTGCAAAGACGCTTACAGATAAGAAATTGGTTTATCTCCAACATGGTGTTAATGGGCTGAAGAGGGTGAGAGGACTACATAAAGATCGTAAGATACTTGACTTAGTTATCGCACCTTCAGAATTTGAAAAGCAGATGATCATCAATGACTGGGGCTTTGCTGAATCAGAAGTTGTTGCAACAGGATTAGCAAGATGGGACGGATTGAGAGACAAGACAAATAAGATTGATTATAAACAAATATTTTTTATGCCTACATGGCGAACATGGATGGATGGAATAGATAATGAAGATTTCAAAGAAAGTGAATACTTCATAAAGTATAATGAATTTCTTTCATCAAAGAAACTTCATAAGATGCTTGAAGAAAACAATATAAAATTAAAGTTTGTTATACATCCTATTTTCCGTAAATATATTGATTTATTTCAAGTAACTACTCCAAATATTGATAAAATCGGTTTTTTAGAAGCACCGATGGATGAGATGATTATGCGTAGTTCATTAATGATAACTGATTACTCAAGTGTAGTTTGGGAAATGTTTTACTTAAAAAAACCATGTGTCTTTATCCAATTTGACAAAGATAAGTATCTTGAGTATGAAGGTGCATACATGGATTTAGACAATGATCTATTTGGGGATGTCACTCACAACATAGACGATCTTCTTACAGTTATTGATCACTATATTAAAAATGATTTTAAAGAAAAGCAAGAATATGCTGAATTAAGAAATGAATATTTCACATATATGGATCATGATAACTCTGAAAGAATCTATGAAGCTGTAAAGGATAACGAACATTGGCTAGTAAAACCATTAAAATTACCAAAGTTCAAAGTGACGCATTTAATACCTTTCTACATTAGAAGAAAAGTGCTCAATTTTATGTCGAAAATATTGAGATATCTTAAAAGAATGATAATGTGAAGTATATAATAAAAGAGTGTGCTATATCAATAAGCAAGACAGATCAATAATATCTATGTATAAATATTAAAGGTTCCTCCTTAAAGTAAGTGTACTTAAAGGAGAGGTTGTACAATATATAGCGTTGGTGAGTAAAAAAAGAATACTTACTGACGCTATTTTTGTATTTAGGTGAATCCATCTCTTAGTGAAGTGAATGAGGAATAAATGAGGACGTTGGGGTTGGAGGGGCACCGTGATTTCCACGCTAGGCGGACGCTTTCCACGGGCTCGCGCTGAGCCTCCTCGAGAAACCCGCTCTGCGGGGTCTCATCGTCTTCGCTTTTCCCGTAGGAGTCGCCACCTAGCGTTCCAATCACTTAATTTGGCACTCCTATGTATGTGTCGCGTAACCAGATGAGACTTAACTGTTGTGTTTTGCAAGTGAAAGAAGTCATAGAAAATCACGATATAAAGCAGCTTAATAGCTACTTTATATCGTGAAAAATAACTTAATAATTATCGGCTAAAATTCTTCACCAACGTTACTTGACGTAGAACCTTTTGTTATACTAATTATTTTATTTCAATATATTGATGATTTGATCCTGAGCTTACCCATGCCTCTGTGTTATTAAAGTAGACTTTATACCAAACACCAGTTGTAACTAGAATATTGTTTGAGTCGAGTACTCCAGTTACAAACGTGCCATTAGCTATTGTCCCTAAAGGATTATTATCTGTTGTGGGATTAGGTCGTACATTTAAACCACTAGCTGATATATATAAGACATTGAGTGCTTTTACATAATCAGCGGAGATCCAACCCTCTTTACCGTTGTATTTAGCCTTATACCAACCTTTGTTATCAGTACCTAGTAATTCTAATTTTGTATCTTTATTTGCGATTGTAGTAATAATAGAACTATTAGAACCAGTTGACGGTTGAGTTCTAAAACGCACATTGCTACCAGTTGTTTGCCCTACTGCACCCTTAGCATACTCTGAAAACCCTATATTATTTACTGGTGGATTAGGACCACTATATCCTGGTTGACTTTTAAATTTAGGAACTTCAAACACTTGTACATAACTCTCTAATTGATTGTAAATTGATGCAATTCGATTCGTTGTTATTTGTGCCCAAGCAACGTGTGTAGCATATTGGTGAACACCTGGATTATCGGGATTCCATCTCATTTTATATAAAGTATCTTGTCCCGCATGTATATAGTTTTTGGCAACAAATTGAGCACCACCGATAATCGCCGCTTCTGGTGTGAACCAGCCGTTATCATAAGCGTATTGAGATCCACTTTTTACGGCCGTACCGTCATAGGCCGCAGTACCAAACATGTTGTACACTTTTTTACCATTTACTGTTACACCTTGTGCTAATTGTGACTGTCCATTACCGGTTTCATGTAAGGCATGTGCAATAAGATATGCTTCATTAATGCCAAAACGATTTCCAGCTTCTATGAAAGCACCAGCTGTTCCAGCAAGCGTTCCTTTAGTACGATCTAATATATTTCGATTAACTTCGGTAGCGTTTAAATAAGCAGGAGAAGATAAAACAAGGAATTGATAAAAACTATTTTCTCCTTGTCTAAAGTTAGAAGGATTTGCGTAATACTCAACTAAGTTTCTCCCTGCTGTAATATTACCTTGTCCATCTGCTTGAGGTGTACGTCCTACTTGAATGTCAACCATACGACTAAAGGTATAATTGTAGTTAATCACATTGACCTTAATGACCGGATCAAAGCTAACATCATCATGATGAATATAACCTGTTGTTGGTTTTCCATTTAAGATAACCAATGCTTCATACCAATTTGTCGAGAATGTTTTAAAATATAATAAACGGCCTTCTGGATAAGATCTTAAAACCTTACCTTTTCGAGACGCTTTTGAATAGACACGCGTGGTCTTTGCTTCTGCATATCCTTCTAGAGAAGTTTGTTCTCCTGTTACGGTCTCAACGTCTCCTACATGAATATAGCCTGTTCTGCCTTGTCCGTTAATAATGACAAAAGCTTCATACCACTCGTTGGAAAAGGTTTTATACATTAAGATGTGTCCATCTTGATAAGATCTGTGTGTCCCGGCGCTTTTTGATGGTCTCGTATAGACATTTGTTCGGCCTATCGCGATACCATTTAGTGTAGCTTGTTTTGTTAAGTCTAATGTCTCAACATCATTTTTATGAATGTAGCCTGTTTTTCCAACACCGCCTATAATAACATAAGCCTCATACCACTCGTTGGAAAAAGTTTTGTACATTAAGATGTGTCCATCTTGATAAGATCTATGTGTTCCAGCACTTTTTGATGGTTTTGTATAGACATTTGTTCGCCCTATTGCGATACCATTTAAAAGAATTTGATTAGACAAATCTAGAGTTTCAACATCATCTTTATGAATATACCCAGTCTGACGAACACCACCTATAATAACAAGGGCTTCATACCAAGAACTATTAAACTCCCAATACATTAAAGTAGATCCAGGAGCATAACTTCTTAAGGTTGAAGAATTTCTAGATCGTTCACTGTATACAGGGGTTCGATCTTTTAAAGCAATCCCATTTAAAACAGTATTGGTAGAGGTGGTTTGTCCCTGTAACTTTAGTGTAGCCATTTGGGGTTTAATAAAAGATTCATCCTCAATTGAATCTTCATTACTTGTCACTACAGTTGACTCTTGATCGGATTCGAAATCATTTGAAGCATCAAGGATTTCTTCATCATCCACTTCATCAATTACTGGTTCATCTTTATCAAATGATTCATTCCCATTTGTCAGCAAAATCTCATACTCTTCAATGGTATACAAATGATCACTCAGAACATATCCCGTAATTATCTCAACTTCTTCTATTTCTTCACTATCTTCATCTGATTCTAAATAGAACTCTATTTGTGAATAGGTTCCATCTTCAAACTCAACATCATTCCCTTTATCATCTTCAACCTCTACATTATCAATATCTACAAGTGACACTATGGTATTACTTTCTATTTGCATAATAATATCACTCTCTATTGTAGGGTCGACTTGCAAATCTATCATTTCATCATCATTAAATAATATTCTAATAAATTCATCGTTTAATGAATCAAGTTGGTCTTCGGTAAATGGCTCTATACTAGAAGATCCTGCATTTGAAATGACAGGTATTTGCAGAGAGATTAGTAGGAATATCATACTAAGCACGATAATTCTTTTTAGCATATTAAATTTTCTCACCTGTTTATTTCCTCCAAGTATTTACTGCAATAAAATCTATGTGAAATAAGAATTAGATATTCGCAGTAATTATCAAACTATCACTTGCGATGAGAACAGCACCTCCTTCTATATTATGTTGATAGTTATTAAATCTATTATCTCAAACATTATGAAGTTTGTTAAGCTATATTGTAAAACCATGAAAAGCAAAACAAATTAACTTGATAATTTTAAACATAAAACGAACTAATAATTATTGTGAAATCAAACGATACTATCTGTACGGTGAATTGAATGTGATGCTATAATTAATAAATTGTCGATAAAATTGTTGATTTTAGGTACAATATATTGAGGATAAACTATTTCACTTATAATCTTTGTTTAAATAATTTTAGATATATTAAATTTTTAAATGAGAGTAAACTTTGATATGAATTACATGGAAATATTGAACTATGTCCAAATAGACAACAAACTAAAAAGGAGAGCTAACATTGTTCGAATTGATTGGATTAATTATACGTAAAAAAATAGCACCAAGAGTGTATCGGTTGGTCTTTCTATTCTTCTCTTTATTTCCCAAAGACAATAAAATAATAATATTTGAAAGTTTTTTAGGGAAACAATACAGTGATAACCCACGGGCTATTTATGAATATATTAATGACAATTACCCTGAATATAAACTTTATTGGAGTTTAAATAGGGATATAGCTAAAGACTATGGAGAAATTAAAACGATTAATCGTCTATCACTGAAATGGTTATACTACATGGGAAGAGCTAAATATTGGGTGACAAATAGTCGCTTACCCTTATGGCTACGAAAGTCGAAAAGAACAGTTTATGTTCAGACTTGGCATGGTACACCACTAAAAAAACTAGGTATTGACATTAAAGACGTCAAAATGCCAGATACTACAACAGAAAAATATAAAGAGAATTTTGTTAAAGAGGCGGCAAAGTGGGATTATTTAATTTCGCCTAATCCATATTCAACAAACATATTCAGGCAAGCTTTTCAATTTAAGCAAACAATAATTGAGTCTGGTTATCCTAGAAATGATGTTTTACTATTAAATAGAGAAAACTCAGGAACTTGGAGAAAGAAATTAGGTTTACCCGAAGACAAAAAAGTAATTTTGTATGCACCAACTTGGAGAGATAATAACTATTATTCAAAAGGTAAGTATAAATTTGATTTGGAGCTAGATTTAGCTCGACTGAGTAAAGAGTTAAGTGATGAGTATGTTATTGCATTACGTATGCATTATCTTGTTTCAGACAATTTAAATTTAGAAGCTTATCGTGGATTTGTGTATGACGTATCTAGCTATCCAAATATTAGTGAGTTATATCTAGCGACGGATATATTAATTACTGATTATTCATCTGTATTCTTCGATTATGCTAATTTAAGAAGACCAATCTTGTTCTTTGTATATGACATAGAGGAGTATGAAGATGAAATCAGAGGGTTTTATCTTGATTTTAAAGAAGTAGCACCTGGACCATTAATAAATGATAACGACGAATTAATCAAAGAGATTAAAAATATTGATCATAATAATTTCACTTTATCGAAAGAATACATAGAATTTGTTGATAAGTATTGTGGATTAGAAAATGGTGAGGCTACAATTAAAGTAGTTAAATCGTTCTTAAAAGAGAAGAACCAAGTGTAACACTACACTTGGCTTCTCTTCTGCAACTTGATAATTTCATTAAATACTCGAGCATTATTATTCATATCAACATTGTTAAAAACTTGAATCTTTCTATCGGAGAAAACACCTTTTTCCTTAAAGTTATTGTCCCTATACTCTTCAATAAGGTTAATAACATGATCTTCTTCAATCACGATATCCCCAAGAAAAGTCTCATCGACAGGTCTCATAATACCATTATTAAAAAAACGCTTAACATCAAAATGATAGAAAATAATAGGTTTACTCAGATAGTTAAAATCAAAAGATACTGAAGAATAATCTGTAATCATTAGCTTGTTTCGTTTTATTAAATTTTGAACACTTACTTCTCCAAGCTTGATTATCTTAATACGATTATTATTTATAGAATCAAAATGGTGAATAAATTGTTGCATTCTATAATGAATATAAAATTCGATTGTTAAATTACTCTCTTCTAGTATTTGAATTAATTTTTGATTAGTTAATAGAGAGTAGTATTTTTCAAAGTACTCAGAATTAGAAAATTGTTCTTCTGTAACAATCCAATCGCGCCAAGTTGGTATAAGTAAGATCGAGTTTTTTTCTTTTTCCTTTTTTAATAGAGAATCAAAACGAGAAAGTCCGGTAACTTTAATTTCCTTTTCAGAATAAGAATATTTATCTTCGACTAATTTCTTTTCATAATCGGAACTAACGAAAAACAGATCAAACGGGTATTCATAAAAGTTTTTATTATACTCAACATATTTTCTTCCTAACACCCCATGTTGTAAAAACACACGCTTAGCTTCACGATACGATGACAATTCAAATCCAGGTGTAGGTAAAATATATTCCAGATCGTGCGTACCAATATAAGTAGTTGCTTGAGAAACAAGCCAATAATGCTTAAAACTACCGTACTTGACCACATTACCAAATTGAGCTACTTGTTCAAAGTCTTTAGAGGAGCTCTTTACAATATAATAAATATCAAGTTCCGGATAATTTTCCCTACAATATTTGAAGAAATGATAACCATTGTCTTGTGCTGTATCCGACCTTTCACCAATTAACCAAATTTCCTTTTTGGGCAGTTTGTTAATGCTATTTCCATACTTAAGACATAGATAGGCGAGAATATTATGCGTGTAATTTAACAGTTTGATATTTCCGTATGGAGTAGTATCCATATAAGTACAAGAAACTTTGTTTTTTACCAGTAAAGTTCGTGTTTTTCCGAAAAAATCCTTTTTATACTCGAATTCTTTTAAACCAAGCTTCCTTGTAATATTAAAAGAATTATAATTAATATTAATCCAAAGATCAATAATATGAGCTCCTACCTCTAATTTTTTTAGAATCTGCTTCAAAGGTATGTTGATTAAAAACTCAGTATTGTCCTCAGAATAAAATTGAGGGGTACTATTTTTTAATAAATCATTAGCCATAGGCAATGATTGTTCAAAAAGGACGGTATCTGAATCTCTTTTTTTCACAATTATTGTTCGGTTGTATGAATCATCTTTATTAAATAAACTACCCTCTATGTAGGCATAACCATTAAGTAGAAGGCTTGTTTTTGATAATTGACAAGTGCTAACACCGCTATTAATTTTGGCTTTTGTGTTACCCAGTGATAGGTAGTTATTTATTGAAGAATAAAGGAAAACTTGCTTAAGGTATTCATTCTGTATTAATAATGATGTTTGCATTTTAATTAGATTATCCGTTAGAACTAATTTTGTTATAATCGATATGCTATCTACTTCGATAAGCAGATCTACATTCCATTTACCTTCATTTGTGGTAGCAATGGTATCTAAGAGATCAGAAGATAAATTGAATTTAATCTTAACTTTATTTTCTGAAATTATTGTTTTTGAATTTACTTTAAACAAGTAGTCTTCACTTGACTTCGGGTTACACAATAAAGATAAAGCATTATGATTAGTGATATCAATTAGATTTGATGACAATTCTCCCTCGAAAACTATACCTTGATTTTTTTTTACATAAGAAGAATAGTTATCTAAATAAATAGGTAGATTTTTAAGGTCGAGAGATAAATTATCATACTTTGTAGCATAAAATACTAAGGATTTACTCATTTGATTGTTTAAAAGTATAGGAATCTGAGGAGAACTGAAATCTTTATTGGGAGTAACTCTAATTGGTTTAAAGTTGTCACCTATAAAGAACACATCCCACTTACCGTGCTTGATTGAAAAAAACTCAACATTAATTTTTATTGACCATATTCCATCTTCAATTGTGTGGATAGGAAATAAATAAACCGTTTTTGCGCTTCTATGGATAAACTTAATATTATCAGGTACTAAGCCATCTGTATCAAGCTCACCCATTAAGTTAATGTACTTTCTATTAAAAGTTAGTTTATTCAGTGTTACATACATTACAAACACCCTTTCAAGTATAGAATAGATGTTTTATGTTCGTGTTTTAATTTTTCATAAGCCTTTCTCTTAAACATAAAATTTACGTATGATTTAATAATTAAAACTTTAATAATTCGTGTTTTTATGTATTATGAAATTGACTCTAATACTTAAAAACCAGAAAATCAAAAGCAAGTGTTTTTTAAAGTATGAAGGAGTATGATTGCGAACAACATTCTAAAGTCATTATATAGCAATATGCGTAAATATAAGTAAGAACTATATTCCGTTCACTATTCCTATTTATTTAGAAACGAATTAAAATGGTTGTTATTACTTCTTGCAAACAAAATATATTTAAATGATTTGATAAATGCAATCTATACCTATTAAGTGTTAACGATGCTCTTTAGATAAGAAATTTATTCCGGTAACTACAATTGTCCATTGAATTAATCCGATTTGAAAGTTATTTTGAAATAAAGTTAATTCAAATGTGCTATAAATTAAAATGGCGATAAAGAAGCTTGCTGATAAACGGCCCTCTATCGTATGTTGACTTTTAAGCAACAATGACCATATGAAAAATAAGAATAAGCAGAACACGATAAAACCAATTAATCCAGTCTCTAAAATTGTCTGAAGATATTGATTGTGAGCAGTAAGTCCCCCTTCATTTAAAGGCCGAGCCGTCGCGCTAATGCCATAACCAAAAAAGAAGGAGCTTTCAATATGTTGCCAAACATCATACCAAATTTTCTCTCTACCACTAAAGAATTTTTTGTTAAATAAATTAATTGAGAGATTGTTAAGGGCACTTCCAACTGCTGTATTATATAATTTAACATAAACAAATAAGAAGGTAATATTAAATGTCATCGCTAGCCAAAAGGCGTACTTCACTAATGTGGGTTTGTAAAATTGAATAATAGAAACAATTATAACAACACCACCTGCAATAAGAACTGAACGGGAGTTTGTTGCTAATAATAAAATTAAACTGATGAACAAAATTAATAAGAAATAAATTTTTAAGCCTATTTTTTTAACTTTAC
>CAZONN010000014.1:0-17901 GCA_964581235.1 uncultured Amphibacillus sp. | reverse complement strand
ATATAATTGAGTAATTGTAAATTGTTCATTTAGATTCGCCCAGTTTAACTGATTCTTATTCGGCGTAAGCCAACCATATTTATTATTAGTATGATCAACAATAAAACAATGACGATCTAGCTTTTCTAATTGAGCTAAGAAATAGTTGTCCATAATTAATTCTTGATTCGAAAAAACAGTTATAATACGTTCACTCAAGTAAATATTTTGCCCAGATTGTTCAAATTCCTGACTTGGGATTGGACACGTTATGTAATTAAACTGTTTTTTTAAATCTTCTCGATTAGGTTCTGACATGTAGTCCGTAAAAAAATAATTCAAAAGTTCTGTTTTATAAAAAAAGTCAAAATAGACATCATCTTCAACTAAAAAGATATGATAACGAATCATCAGACAACCCCCTTTTCTCTATTCTATCTTAACATTAAGTTAAATGTTGTCATAGTCTGTCGCGAATTTTTTCTAGTTTTGTCTTCTTATGATGAATGCATGATTTATTTTGACAGATAAAAAAAGAGACCCATGATTTCATGAGTCTCTATTATTTCACAAAATTATTTTTTTGTTACAGCGATATAGTTTTCTACGACGTTTTCAACTGTAAAGCCGAATTTAGCCATAACTTGATTACCTTCACCTGATGCACCGAAGCGATCAATTGCGATAATCTCACCCTTATCACCTGCGTAACGATCCCAACCAAGTGAAGCACCCATTTCAATAGCAACACGATTTGTAATACCTTTTGGTAATACTGAATCTTTGTATGCTTGATCTTGTGCTTCAAATAGATCCCAAGCAGGCATACTGACAACACTTACGTCATGTCCTTGAGCTTTTAACTCTGCTTGAGCTCTAACTGCAAGTTGAACTTCAGATCCTGCAGCAATAAGAATGCCATCTGCTACTTCTTTTTCTGAAGGACTCACAACGTAGCCACCTTTTTTAACACCATCATAGTTTGACCCTTCAAGTGTCGGTAGACCTTGACGAGTTAAGACTAATAATGTTGGACGATCTGTTGATTCCATTGCTAGACGCCATGCTGCTTGCGCTTCATTTCCGTCAGCTGGACGTAAAACAGTTAAACCTGGCATTGCTCTGAACGCAGCTAGTTGTTCTATTGGTTCATGAGTTGGTCCATCTTCTCCAACGGCGATTGAGTCATGTGTTAACACATAAGTAACCGGTAATTTTTGAATAGCTGACAAACGAACAGCTGGTCGTAGGTAGTCACTGAAGACAAAGAATGTTCCACCATAAACCTTTAGTCCACCATGAAGTGCCATACCATTTAAAGCAGCAGCCATTGCAAACTCACGTACACCAAACCAAATATTACGTCCGGCATAGTTGGTTTTGTCAAAATCTTCGTCATCTTCCATACGTGTATTGTTTGAACCTGCTAAGTCTGCACTTCCACCGAATAAGTTTGGTACAGTTTTAGCAATTGCATTCAATACTTTACCTGATGATGCACGAGTTGCTAGTGTATCTTCACCTGATGTAAATACTGGAAGATCTTGATCCCAGCCATCAGGTAATTCACCATTTTGCGCTTTTTCAAATTCAGCTGCAAGTTCTGGATAAGCTTTCTTATATTCAGCAAATAATTGATTCCACTTTTCTTCTTGCTCTTGCCCGTTTTTAACAATCTTCTCTTCAAAATCAGCGTAAACTTCTTCTGGTACAAAGAAATCTTCGTGAGCCCATTTGTATGCCTCTTTAGTTAGTAACACTTCATCTGTTCCAAGTGGCGCACCATGTGATGTATGTGAACCAGATTTATTCGGAGAACCAAAACCAATAACCGTTTTAACCTCAATTAAAGTTGGTTGGTCTTTGTTTGCTTTAGCTGCTTTAATCGCATTAGCAATTTCATCAACGTCATTTCCATCTTCTACACGAAGAACTTGCCAGTTATATGATTCAAAACGTTTCTGAACTTGTTCAGAGAATGATTTATCTAGATCACCATCTAATGAAATATCATTTGAGTCATAAAGAGCAATTAATTTACCTAAACCTAGGTGTCCTGCTAATGATGCTGCTTCATGGGAAATACCCTCCATTAAGTCACCATCACTTACTAAAGCATAACTATAATGATCAACGATATTGAAATCATCACGGTTATATTTAGCAGCTAGGTGAGCTTCAGCCATTGCCATACCAACAGTCATTCCAATACCTTGACCAAGTGGACCAGTTGTTGCTTCAACACCATCAGTATCTGTTACTTCTGGGTGTCCTGGTGTGTTTGAACCAAGTTGACGGAAATTTTTCAAGTCGTCCATTGTCACATCATAACCTGACAAGTGAAGCAATGAGTACAATAGCATTGAACCGTGTCCTGCAGACAATACAAAACGATCTCGGTTTACCCAGTTTGAATTTTTAGGGTTTTGATGCATAAATTCAGTCCAGAGTGTATATGCCATAGGAGCAGCTCCCATTGGAAGGCCTGGGTGTCCTGAATTCGCTTTTTCAATAGCATCGATTGATAACGTTCGAATTGTATTAATAGATGTTTGTTGCGTTTGGTTTACCATTTTGATAAGAATCCCCTTTCATATTATGTACATGAATATGTAAGTACATTTCTATACAATCTATATCCTATAATGAAATAGGATAATAAACAATCTTTCTTAGCTCATTTTTTAATTGTTTTTATTTTCAGTTCTTAAGTTCTTCACTTTGTCTGGCGTCACATCTGTTCCTTCAGGATCAATTATTTTCACGCTGCTTAGTTGATTTTTGAAGGATTCGCGTAGACCTTGTAGATAATCTTGCCTTAAAGACTGTTGTTCTTTTAATTCTTCTTTAGTAAGACCTGATGATTTTGCTTTATTAGCAAGCTCATTTATACGGGCTAATTTGGCTTTTGTTAACATGATAAGCTCCTTTATTTAAATTACTATATGTTATATTTTAACCAATATGAGCAGGGTTGTGCAACTTCTATGATTATTTCATTATTGTTCGCCAAGCTTTGCGAACTAACGTTTGCCTTAGTTGTTCTGACATGTTATAATAATAGAAAAATTGGACGGAGGTTTTAATTATGCAGTCACTATCTAAACGACAAGAAGCTATCTTAAATTATATTAAAGAGCACGTTGAGTTAAAGGGTTACCCTCCAGCAGTTCGCGAAATTGGTGAAGCGGTTGGTCTAGCGTCAAGCTCTACTGTCCACGGTCACTTAGCGCGTCTTGAAAAGAAAGGTTATATTCGAAGAGATCCAACGAAGCCACGCGCAATTGAGGTTCTTAAAGATGATAGTCAAAATGGTATTCCGAAAGACAAAACTACATTTGTTCCTGTGATTGGAAAAGTAACAGCTGGATTACCTATTACCGCTGTGGAGAATATAGAGGAATTCATTCCCCTCCCATCATCAATTTCCCAAGCCGAAGCAAATTTATTTGCTCTCACTATTCAAGGGGATAGTATGATTGAAGCAGGCATATTAAACAATGATATGGTTATTGTAAAACAGCAGCAAACGGCTAATAATGGTGATATTGTTGTCGCAATGACGGAAGATGACGAAGCGACAGTTAAACGCTTTTTTAAAGAGGATAATCAAATTAGGTTACAACCAGAAAATGCTACAATGGAACCGTTAATTTTTAAAAACGTCTCTATTTTAGGTAAAGTGATCGGTGTTTTCAGACAAATGGGCTAGAGAAAATCCAGCTAAATGATTTAGCTGGATTTTTTATTTAAATCATACTTCTACGATAAAACTATTAAAACCAATTGAATCTAGTTGCTTAACTCTTCGCTCTGCATTTTCCTTATCTCGAAAAGATCCAACGATAACACGATAATATCGTTCATTTTGTCCGGCGTATGGAAGGATATAGCTTTCATACCCTTTTTTCTTTAAAGTATCGACTTTATCTCGAGCATTTTTCTCTGATAAAAATGAACCTGAAACGACGCGATAAAATGAATCCGTCAAAGTTTGCTTGACTTTCTTCTTTAAATTTAAAGCTCGTGCAATTCCCTGTGCATGACTGCTCGCAATTGATTCTAACCAACTACTACTTCTCATATTACTTGCATCAGCACGATGATCAATAAAACCACTCTCAGTCAAAACTGCTGACATACTTGTCTCTCTTAATACGTGAAAATTAGCTTCTTTCTTCCCTCGATCTCTCCAGCCCATTTCTGAAGTGAGCGTATCGTGTATCACTGATCGAATTTGTTCAGTACTTGATTTATTTTTGAATTTTCCATTAAAAATGAAACTCTCAAATCCACTTCCCCCACCTGCATTGATATGAATGGAAATATATAAGTCTGCACCCCATTGATTCGCATTGTTTGTTCGCTCCAATAAAGAAACTGTTTTATCAGTACTTCTTGACATTCTGACAGATACATCTTGATAATTTTCGACCAAGTAATCTCTTAAATGTTGCCCTATGATTAATGTAATCTGCTTCTCTTGAAGACCATAACCAATCGCTCCTGGATCATTACCCCCGTGACCGGGATCGATAAATACTTTAACCATTTGATAACCTCCTTCCATATTATTTGTATGCATTAAAACATTTTACGCTTAGATTTTTCTAACGTATAAATGACTAAAAATAAAATTTCGTGTATAATATCGTCATCTTTGAAAATTGGAGGACAAGTTTGATGTTTTTAAAACGAAATTCAATAAAATTACTGTTTCTATTAATTAGTCTACTTTTATTTTTATTCGCATGTAGCAAGCAAGAACCTACTGTCCAAGAGATTGTAGAATATCCTGAAATTAAGGAAAATCCAATTGTGACGATTACAATGGAAGATGATCAAGAAATGATTCTTGAACTCTATCCAAAAATTGCACCCAATACGGTAGCAAACTTTATTTCCTTAATTAATGATGGCTTTTATGACGGGTTGATATTCCATCGCGTCATTCCTAATTTCATGGTTCAGGGCGGTGATCCAGAAGGTAATGGTTTAGGTGGGCCTGACTATTCAATTCCAGGTGAATTCACTAACAATGGATTTGAAAATAACATAACACATGAGCGTGGCGTTATTTCAATGGCACGATCAGGATCACCAAACTCAGCAGGTTCTCAGTTTTTCATCATGCAAGATACAGCTGAACATTTAGACGGTGAATATGCAGCTTTTGGAAAAGTTATCGAAGGCATTCATGTTGTTGATCACATCGCTAATCTTAAGCGCGACAACAATGATAAGCCGTTAGAGGATTTCAGAATTAAATCCATTACTGTTGATACAAAAGGAGTTAATTATCCAGAACCTATCAAACAATAATCTCTTTTCATCTACTTATTCGTTCTAACTTATTGATAAACGGCTGGTTATTTTTTAAAATGAATCTAAAACGAACATTAATCCTTAATTGATTATTGTTCGTTTTCTTTGTATGTAATTCTATTGAATGGTTGTTAAGTCTTGTGAATGTGCTTGACAGTTAATTAATTCAATCGACATAATTAAATGATGTGAGAAAAGATCGTCTAGTAGAGAGGGAAAAAATCACAATAATTGCGACAGTTATCGTTTTTTTAAGCGTTGGCGCACTGTCATTGATAAACTATCGGTCTAGCTACCGGGAAGTTCTTCAATCTGCTGGAGTTGAATTAAAAGGAATTATAGCTAGAATTATAGTTATTTCTTGCAGTAATCGTTCATTACCTGATAAACTATTCATTATATATAGATGTATTGAACGTCGAGGAGGAATATTTTTGGGTAAAGAAACAAAGAGATTATATCAAGAAGCAATGCGAGTCTTAAAACAGACAAGCCGTACATTTTACATTCCAATCACTCTTTTAACACCAACTTTAAAGAAAACAGTAGCATCTGCCTACCTTTGTATGCGAGCAATTGATGAAATTGAAGATCACGAACAGTTACCAGCAGAGACGAAGTCAAAATTATTAAAGCAGATTAGTCAGATGTTAAATGATAAATTTGATCCCGAACACTATCAAACTTTAATCCAACCATATTATGAGGAACTACCAGAAGTAACAGTGCGATTAGCTGATTGGTTGAACATTTGTCCGAGTGGTGTGCTCGAAAAGGTGAAAAAATCAACTGCTATTATGGCTACAGGTATGGCCAAATGGGTTGAAAAGAATTGGAAGATCGTAACGAAAGAAGACTTTGATGATTACACGTATTATGTGGCCGGTTTAGTCGGTGTGATGCTCTCAGACATCTGGAAATGGTATGATGATACTAAAACTGACCATGAGCTTGCTATTGGCTTTGGACGCGCATTACAATGCGTTAATATTTTACGTAATCAAGATGAAGACCAAGTCAGAGGTGTTAGCTTTATGCCAAGTGGTTGGAATCGAACAGATTTGTTTCAATATGCCGAGAATAATCTTAATTTAGCTAAGCAATATATTGATTCAATTAATAGTAAAAGCATCACTGTTTTTTGTCAAATACCTTATCAACTTGCAGTGAAAACGTTAGCCGTTATGAATGATGGCCGAGAAAAGATGACACGTGATGAAGTCAATGCGGTTGTAACTAACATCACAAATTAATAAACAGCTTACCCAGCTAAAATGCTGAGTAAGCTGTTTTTCTGTTAAAAATGATTCACGTACCACAAAATGTCTGATATGGGTAATCTGGATTTGGTGGTAATTTTGCATAAGCAAGCTGAGCTGCTGAATCTGAATATGGGGCTTTTAAGGCTTGATAAAATTGTTTAATAGGTTCGTAATCACCATCGTTTACAGCTCTATCGAGAACTTCTTCCACTTGAAAATTTCTCGGAATGATAACTGGATTAGATCTTTTCATCAAGGCCGTTACTTCTTCATTTGAATATGGCTGTTCATTAATTTTCTGTTGCCACTCTTTAAACCAATCATCAAATTCAGCTGAATGAAACCAATTTTGCTGACTAAAATCCCCGCTCGTTAAAGCACGGAAAGTATCTGTGTAATCAGCTTGAAATTTTTTCATTAAGTTGAGAAATTCATCAATATATGCGTGTTCGATCGTTGTTGTTTCAAAAAAGCCTAGTTTCGCTTTCATGCCTAATAAACACACATCTTGATAGACATCAGTAAAATACTTCAATAATGACTCTGCGCCATAAATCGCATCCTTTTCATCATCTGCTAAGATCGGTAGCAGAGCTTCAGCTAGACGAGCTAAGTTCCAAATCCCGACAGATTTTTGCTGATTAAAAGCATAGCGACCATGTTGATCAATTGAACTGAAGACAGTCGCCGGATCGTATTGATCGATAAATGCACATGGACCATAGTCAATCGTTTCACCACTGATCGTCATGTTGTCTGTATTCATCACACCATGAACAAAACCGACTAAATCCCATTTAGCAATTAGCTTTGCCTGTCTTTCAACCACTTCTTTTAAAAAAGCCAAGTATTGATTTGAAACATCTTTAAGCTGAGGATAATGCCTATCGATCGCATAATCTGCCAATTGCTTTAAGTCTGTTTCCGTCCCATACTTCCTCGCATATTGGAAGGTCCCAACTCGCAGATGACTAGCAGCCACCCGTGTGAGAATCGCTCCTGGTAAAGCTTGCTCACGATTAATCTCTTCCCCTGTTGTGACAACTGCTAATGCTCTCGTTGTAGGAACTCCTAAGGCAAACATCGCTTCGCTAATCAAAAATTCCCGCAACATTGGGCCAAGACCTGCTCGTCCATCTCCACCGCGAGAATAAGGTGTTTTACCAGCGCCTTTTAATTGAATATCAACCCGATTCTCACTTGTTGTTTGATGTTCACCCAATAAGACCGCACGCCCATCGCCTAACATCGTAAAATAACCAAACTGATGACCAGCATAGCCTTGAGCAATTGGTCTTGTCCCTTCAGGAAACGAGTTACCCGCAAACATCGCCAAGCCTTCTTCGCTAACCAAATTATTAATATTCAAATTTAGTTCATTTGCTAACTGATCGTTGACAATGGCCCAGTCTGGATTTGTAACAGGAGATGGCTTCACATAAGAATAAAACAATTCTGGGAGTGTCGTATAGCTCTCAGAAAAATTCCAACCAATATCGTTTATTTGCTTCATAGTATCTCCTTCTATAATTGTTTTAACTAGTTTGCCTCTTATCACGTTTTTTAGTATTAAATGTGTAAATAATTATTCCTGTAAGTCAAAAAAGTCCACCTTCAATTTGTTTACTCATAAATCCCATAAGTCTGATTTACATCTTGAATAAAAATGATCCCATTACCAGGCTGATCAATTTTTAAAGCAACTCTAATTGACTGCACAATTGATTCCGTAATATCTTCCTTTGATAAAATCATCACCATTTCTTTTTCGGGCTCGATATCCATATTAAAGAGTCTTTGTGTTTCGTGAACACCAGAACCTCTCGCATTAATAATTGTGCCACCTTTCGACCCGGCTGCTTTAGCCGCATCAATTACGTCCCCTGCATTTCCACGATTCACAATTGTAATGATCAATTGATACATAGATTTTCTAACCCCTCTTTCTCCATCATTTTTTTCATTTTTATAAAAACTTGAACCGATAATTTTTCCAGCTCCTGTTGTAAACACAATGCCTTGATTGCGTTTTTCAAAATTGAAAACCTGATTTAAGTCTGCTAGAATTTTTTCAGTTGATTGAAAGTTTGTTCCTAAAATGACAATCTCTTTTTGCACGTCATATAATGATAAAAAATTAAGGATCGAATGATTAACAGTTCCTTTTCCGATCACTACCGTGCCTCCAGGTAAGCCAAGTTTTTTAGCTGTCTGTAATACTTTACTTCCCATACCATAATTAACAATCACATAGATTAATTCGAAATGAGCAACACTTTTAAACTCATTCACTTTCGCGCTCAACTCCTTTTGTTTTTGACTTTATTGCAAAAATCATCCCCAGCACTTGTAATGTTATAATTGGGAACATCGCAACCATTGCAATCATGCCAAAGCCATCTACCATGAGATCGGCTCCTTCAAATGTTTCCGCAGCTCCTTGAATATAGGCTAAGACAAACGTCGCTGTCATTGGTCCAGTTGCTACACCTCCAGCATCAAAAGCAATACCTACAAAAAGCTTTGGTACGAAAAACATCATAGCTAAGCCCAAAATGTAACCTAGCAGTAAATAGTGCCACAGTTGAATCGCCGGTACTAAAATCCGAATAGCTGATAAACAAACAGCTATACCTACACCAACTGATAGTGAAATTAATACAGCTTTTCTCTTTACATAACCACTTGTTATTTCTTCAATTTGATGTGTTAACACGTTAACGGCAGGCTCCGCTAAGATTATGACGACTCCAAGAACAAATGAAATAATGACAAAATAGAATTTGTTATCCATCGAAGCTAATAAGGTTCCAATACTTGTTCCAACGTCCATAAAACCTGTATTAACAGCAATAAGGAAAATTAATAACCCGATAAAAGTGAAGGTAAAGCCGGTTAATACTTGCCTAAAATCCTTCTTTTTTAATTTAAAAGAAACCTTTTGTAAAAATAAAAAAATCACAAACAATGGCAGTATTGAAATAATACTTTCTACAAAATATGTTGGAATTGCCGTAATAAACGGCGTGAAGATTGCCTCTTGATCACTAATTGTTATTTCTAAGGCTGCGGTAAATTCATTGGTGTGAGTTAAAATATCTAAAATCATAACAGAGATGATTGCACCACTTGAAGCAAGTGCCACTAATCCAAAACTATCTTCTTCAGCAACTTTACTATCTTTTTTTAACTTTGAAATACCAACTGCAAGCGAAAGAATGAATGGAACTGCTAGAATTCCTGTCGTTGCACCTGAAGCATCGAAGGAGATCGCTAAAAACTCTCGTGACGTAAATAGTGCCAAACCGAAAATAAGTATGTAGATGACAAATAGAACTTTATATAATGGTATATTATAGAAAATTCTTAAGAAACCAAAAGCTATCATGATCGCTAAACCAATAGATACTACTATCAAAATTGTTATGCCCGGTATTTCACCTGATGTCACAAGATTGACTTGATTCGCAAGTACAAGAAGCCCTGGTTCTGCGATCGAGATAAAGAAGCCGAGAATCAGACCTGCAATTAACACGATCCATAGCTTATTTCTCTGGGCTAATGATTTTCCTGTGATATTTCCAAATGGCGTGATACCAATCTCAACCCCTAATAAAAAAATTGTTAAGGCTATGATGATCAGTACTGACCCAATAATAAATTTCCAAATCATAATCGAGCTCATTGGTGTTAATGTAAAATTAAGTATTAATACGATGATGGTAATTGGGAGGACTGAATATAATACTTCTTTAAATTTCGTACTTATAATATTCAAAACAGTCATCCTTCCTATAGATCGGATTTTGATTAAATCTTTGCATTTCTAAATCGAACTTATTTTTAGGTAAGTAAAGGGAATTGTTATTTTCATTCTAACACTATGAGGCTTTTGATGAAATGAATTTTTATAAATTCGTATAAATTACTTTTTAATAAAATAAAAAAACCTAAGCTCAAATTAATAAACTTAGGTTTTGTATCATGAGATTAGATCCAACCACGTAATTTTACTGCGGTTGCTACACGATCAATTGCGATCATATAGGCTGCATCTCGCATATATAGTTCTTTCTCTTCAGCCAGCTCATGCACGGCATGGAAAGCTGCTGTCATCTTCGAATCTAACTTGTCTAGTACCTCTTCTTTATCCCAGAAGTAATTCATATTTGATTGCACCTGCTCAAAGTAACTGCAGGTTACCCCGCCAGCATTACAAAGGAAATCTGGAACAAGGTAAATACCTCGCTCTTTAATCAATTTATCAGCCTCTGTTGATGTTGGGCCATTTGCACCTTCACAAAGCACTTTTACCGATTGATTGATTAGTGGAAACTTGTCTACTGTGATCTGATTTTCAAGTGCACACGGAAGTAGGATATCAACCTCTTGCTCTAACCAAGCGTCACCATCAAGCAACTCGTAACCCATCGCCACAGCTTTATCTTTATCGATCGTACCAAACTTATCCTTGATCGAAACAAGTTGCTCAACATCAATACCATTTGGATTACGATATGTGTAGGCTTTTTTATCTTGATTATCCCATGTTGAGATCGTCAAAAGTTTTCCACCCATTGCTGAATATAAACGTGCAGCATACTCAGCTACATTACCAAAACCTTGAATACTAGCTGTTGTTTCAGTAATATCGATTTTTAATGTTTTCAGTGCTTCACGCAAAGTGTAGATCACACCATAACCTGTTGCTTCAGTTCGTCCCAATGAACCACCCATGCCAACTGGTTTTCCTGTAATCGCGCCAGGATAACGTGCGCCCTTAATTGTTTCATATTCATCTAGCATCCACAGCATATGCTGTGCATTAGACATCACATCAGGAGCAGGGACATCATTTAATTCACCAATATTTTTAACCAGTTGTCTAATATAACCACGGCAAAGTCGTTCTTGCTCACCCTCTGATAACTCTCTCGGATCACAAACGATCCCACCTTTACCCCCACCGAGCGGGATATCAACTACCGCAGTTTTCCATGTCATCCACATTGATAATGCTCGGATTGTATCTGCCGCCTCATGTGGATCGAAGCGAATTCCACCCTTTGCTGGACCACGTGCATCATTATGTTGAACACGATAGCCTTTAAATACTTTAGTCGTGCCATCATCCATCTTAACCGGTATAGTAAAATGAAATTCACGACTCGGTACGCGTAGAATTTCACGAGCAGATTGATCTAAGTCAACTAAATCTGCGACATGGTCAAATTGTCTTTGTGCTGTCTGATATGCGTTATAACTTTCTTTTGTCAAAGCGCTATTCCCCCTGATTTCTCTTGTTTTTAAAATTAAATTGTCTTATAAAACAATTATGACTATTTAATCGAAAAATTCAAGTAAATTGTCTGAACTTTCGTAATTTAATTTTATTGATAATTTTTTAAAAAAACCCTAGTACGCATTTTAACATAAAATAATGCATTCTAGGGGTTTTGATTGATAGTTATACGATTATCAGGCTTTCTTCTCTGTCACCGATGATGAATTCTAACGTACCTTCTCCTAAGCGCTCCATCGTTCTACCTTCAATTCGTAAGTCTCGAGCTAAAGCGGCCGATGCCATATTAATTAATGATGTACAAATTGGTGTTGGTATGTTTAGTTTTATTCCTAATGTTTCTAATAGGACAAGTCCCTGTGGAACATCCTCAGCGATGTATCTTGAATCAACAGTGATTGGTCCTTTTGCGCGTGTAGGCATACCTGCGTACCAAAAGAATACTTCTTTAGCATCCTGGCTCTCATCTAAAGTATTTCGATATTTACAGGCTTCTACATATGAAAGACGCTCAGAGCCTAGTTGCTCCATCACATCCATTTTCTCATTATCTAGCGCCTCTAAGATATTCCAAACACTAGGTGTAAAAACCTCATGATACATAACATAATCACCTTCTGTTTTTTCAATTCGTGGAATACTCATAATCGCCCCAACAGTGTGAACGATTAAATTAGGGTTATGCAGTGCTGCTTCGATAACTGATGGTAAATATACAAATGGAAATCCAACCTGATCAAGAATTTTCTGCGTCTCTTCAGCGCGATTTGCTGGATAAATCCCAATTGGATTACGGACATTTCGAAACCCGATCCTAATTGTACCAGGCTCACTTATTCTACAATCTAAAAAAGAACTTTGTGCTTCACAAATTGTCAGATCGATATCAGAACAATGCTTTAAAACATAAGCGGTAGATAGATAGCCTGGATTGATTAAAAGTGTTTGCCCATCGCGTAGATGCGGCTTGATTCTTTTAATGAGTTGCTCATGATAATTACTCTGTATATAAATAATCACGAGTTCACTTTTACTAAGTTGAGCAAGATCTCTTGTCACATGCTTAATTTTAGTCGTTACAATTTTTTCATTTTCGATCATTCGGACGGCACCATCATTTTCTAGTAGAAAATTAAAGTTCTGATCATGCATCGCATTAGATGTCTTGATCAACGTCACCTCATGACCTTTTAAACTCAATTCTCCCGCTACAGCCGTTCCACCATTACCTGCACCTAAAATAGAAATCTTCATTTTATCAACCTTTCTGGCGCTTTAGCGCTATTTATTATTAAACTCAATTTTTATCAACATGATTCGTTTAAATTAATTCATTAATTGACTCTGCTTTATCTAAAAAAATTGTATCCAATACTTCCTCGGTTAACTCACCGAATATCGGGCCACAACTTACTTGATTCATTCCAGGTGCCCCGTTGTATTCGATAAAGATCGGCTCACCGTTCTCATCAATTGAAAAATCCCAACCGATAATACGGAAGTGTGGTACATCCTGATGCGCGCGCTTAATTGCGGATAGCACTTTATCATATGATGGGATCTTGACATCAGCAAAAATTGTTCCGCCTGGATGATGTGTCTGCCATTCAGAATGTAGATTCATAGCTTTCTTCTCTAAGCTACCATCAGGTAGAACTGGACAAGCAAGTCCACCTGTCGATACATTATCAAGACGACAACCTCCAACACCCATCCGTAAAATTGATGAAGAAATATGAACGTCACCCTGAAATAAAAATGAAATAACTCGCAATGTGTTCAGAGAGTCTGGATGAATCGAAGCTAAGACCTCATGTTGTTTTGCGACTTCCTGGACAATAAAGTTTTTATGATACGATTTCAACAGTTCTTTAAAATTTATTTCTTCATTCTTGGTAGCATCATAGAAAAAGATGTCAATTCCCTCTCCACTATATACCGCTGGTTTAATGACAAAACTTCGTTCAGATTTCAATAATGATTGTGCCTGTTCGAAACTCACAATATTTCCTGAACCATCAAAAAAACAACCATTACTATTTTTCAGAATTGTACGCGGTTGTTTCAAATAAGGAAATAATTTTTTATAAATACATTTATCTGTATAGGCATGACGAAAACTTGTTTCATTCAACGCAGGATAAATTTTTTGCCAATAGATATCTTCTGGTATGTAACGTGGGTCATACTCTCCGTCTTTAAAGCTATAGAGGTCAAACCAATCTTTATTAGGCTTGATTTTATATTTACTCCAAAAAGGAAGTACCGTTGTCCGAAAAAGTTGCTTACTAGCTCGAAAACCGCCATTGATTGTTTTTAATTGATTGCGAAGCGATTTTCTTGCCTGCCTTGCTTCCATATATAGATCGACTGTTTGATAAACAGATCGTGAAAAATACTCCCAAGCTCCTGCTTGATTAACCTTTTTATGCATATAAACCCTCACTCACTTCTTGAAGTATTTGTTCTACCGTGGCTTTACCTAATCGATCTAGCGTTCTGCCTTCTATTCGTAAATTACGATTTAATGCAGCAGATGCGATCTCTATCAATGATGTACAAATTGGTGTAGCAACTTTATTTTCTAAGCCCAACGATTCTAAGAGTACTAATCCTTGCGGGACATCCTCAGAGATAAAGCGAGAATCAACTTCTAGTGGACCTTGTAATGGATTGGGCATATTCGCATATGAGAAAAATACTTCCTTAGCATCTCGATGATCATCAACCGTATTACGGAATTTACATGCTTCTACATAGGGAATCCGTTCAAAACCTAACTGCTCCATCACATTCATTTTTTCATTGTCTAGCGCCTCCAACATCCTCCAGACACTTGGCGTGAACACTTCCCGATACATATAGTAGTCCCCGTTTGTTTTTTCAACACGTGGCATACTCATAATTGCTCCGACCGTATGAACGATAAGATTTGGATTGTGCAAAGCCGCCTCTATAACTGACGAAAGATATGTAAACGGGTAACCTAATTTATTAAGCTTTTTCTGAGTCTCTTCACTCTTAATAGACGGATAAATACCTAATGGATTTCTCTTATTACGGAAACTTACCTTGACAGTTCCCGGCTCACTAATTCGACAATCGATAAATGAACTTTGCGCCTCAACAACTGTTAAATCAATTTCTGCGCAATGCTTCAATACATAAGCAGTCGACAGATAACCAGGATTAATTAACAAGATTTGTCCATCTTTAAGAAAAGGCTTAATCCTCTTGATTAAATCTTCATGATAATTACTCTGAATATAAATAATTACTATTTCACTGTCACTAATCATCGATAAATCACGCGTGACGTTAGTGATATTCGTTCGCTTAGTTTGACCATCTTCAATTAAACGAACTGCACCTTTATTTTCAAGTAAATAATTGAAGTTTTCATCATGAAGTGCATGAGACGTCTTAATTAAAGTCACTAAATGACCACTGGTACTGAGATCTGCAGCTACAGCCGTGCCAGCATGGCCCGCTCCAAGAATTGAAATTTTCATCTAAACATTCCTTTCGTATTTTTTAAATTGAATGAGTTATGAGCACAATGAAGTATAGAATCACTGAAGAGCAAGCAAAAAGCCGTGCGTTAACACGACTAAATTCTGTAACACTGTGGTATGATTTTTGATGTGGCAATCATGTAGTAGAATCTAATCTATCACTGGAATTTCATTAAAGAAAAGCGAAAAGTTGCTGACAATGATCAGTAACGATCGTACTTATTTGTCTTCTTAAAAATTTTATAAGTGAAATGTGGATTTTAGATAATAACTTAACAGTCATACCATTTGCTGAAGATAGCTTAGTTTTGACAGTGTAGTTATTAGAGAAAAAGTTCGAAGGATCATGTTTCTATAGTTCAGAGGTTCTCATGGCTCTTGTACATTGTATCATAAAAACACTTTTTATGCATATAGTTCAAATTATCCCATTAAATTGAATTTTAATCTGTTTTTAAAGCTCGTTAAAAATATAGAATGATCTTTTTGAGTGCATCATTTAACTTGATGCACCCTAGTGTGAATCTATCTTTAAAAAAGAAACTAGTCAATCGATCGATCGTCGCGCTTTTGAAATAACAGTGGCAGCACTAACAAACCAACAGCGAGTAGCTCGTGGCTTAGGTACTTTCACTTTTGATAATGCACTAAGTGAAGTTGCAAGAGTCAAGTCGAATAGATATGTTCGATAATAATTATTTTGCACACACATGTCCGAAATATGGGTCTCCCTTTGAGATGATGACCGATTTTGAGATTAGCTATTTTTCAGTTGCAGAAAACATTACTGTTGGCTATCCAACATCTGAAGACGTCGTCAATGGCAGGATGAATAGTCTAGGACATCGCAATAATATACTAGGTGAAAGCTACACCCATATCGGTATTGGACTCAAATGTTCATCGGAAAACAAAAAAAATGACTTCACAAATTTTAGTGTGAAGTCATTTTTAATCGCAGTCATTTAGTGCGTACCTCAATTCAAAAATCGGTCATATTCTTGGAGTTGAACAAATCGATAGCCCGCTTCTTTTAATTGCTCAATTCCCACCTTTACACCACTAGCAATTTCACTATTTGGCTTGTTCATATGAAAAAGAAAGATCGATCCCGCACGAGCTGCTTCAAAACTATTAATAATTTGCTGTTGATTGAATGTGCCGCCAGCATCACCTAACACATTATAATTGACTGCCTTCAAGCCCAGTTCATCAATCATCTCTACAGCGACATCATCGTAATATGCTGTCCCAGATCTAAAGTATTTGGGTAACACTCCTGTTAACTCTTTAATGAGCAGTTGATTGCGATAAACCTCATCAAAAGCTTCCTCTAAATTCGCTGTCCCACGAATGTTATAGGCAGACTCCCCTGTTACTGATAACGGCTTATGATCATAACCATGATTTGCAATTTCAAACAGTGGGTTGTTTGCTAGCTTGATAAACTCCGCTTCGTTTTCTTTAATCCACCCTCCACCAATAAATAAAGTTGCCTTTACCTCCGCTTCAATTAAAAAATCAATCAACTCTTGATCAAAAGAATCCGGCGAACCATCACAAGCATCAAACGTTAGCGCAACGACCTTCTCATCAGTATCAATCTCTGTAATCACACCACCAATGTTTTCTCCCCAGTCAGTTGGCTCAGCATTGCCAAATAACTCAACAATCTTCGTTTTCACAGATTGATAATCTTGTTCAGTATTTTTTAAATCAACATAATTTATCTGCTCATCATCAATCATTCTATTACCTTGATTTTCTCTAATCCCTAAACTTTCAACTGGAAAAACAATCTGATCACTAGCACAAGCTCTAATAAGCAAGAAAGCAACTACAATTAAAATCTTTTTCATAAAAAACTCTCCCACCGACTCAATATATATATAGTTAAATTGTATCACTAATTGAATCTCTAGTCAGTAAAATAGAGGAACCCATTCTCAATGGATTCCTCTATTTCTAATGCGTGAATAATTAACAACTGTTCTTCACAATATTAGAAGAGAACTTTTTAATCAAAATTTAAGCTTTTTTAACAAATTCAGATTTTAATTTCATTGCACCGAAACCATCAATTTTACAATCGATATCGTGTCCATCTTTGGCGTTATGTATGAGCTTAATACCTTTTACCTTTGTTCCCTTTTTCACCGAAGATGAGCTGCCTTTAACCTTAAGATCCTTGATCACGATAACATCATCCCCATCAGTTAAAGAATTTCCGTTCGCATCAGCGATCTGCTCATCATCTGTTTCATCATCTTGATTCGGGTTCCATTCATAAGCACATAACGAGCAGACAATCATCTCTCTATCCTCATAAGTATACTCTGAATCACAACTTGGACAATTTGGTAATCCTGACATCTATTAGCACCTCCATTCTTAAATACTCATAAATTTTAGCACACTTAACGATTGGACTCTAGTATGGCCCAATTTGTCATTTATGAACGCTTATTCATTAACTTCACCATTCTCAATTTTGTATTTACTATAGATCGAACGATAA